>JAZQGX010000056.1:0-10768 GCA_045540275.1 Kiritimatiellia bacterium
GGAAAACTGTAGTAGAGGGGGGGGATGGAGGTGGGGGAGGGGGGGGTGTCTTGACTCGCTGATTGTTTTGCTCGCTATTTTCTGTTACATGTTTATTCCTAATCTTTTCAAGAATTCTTATTCTTGGGCAATGATAGCGGATTATGTAATTCTGGTTTTTGGAGCAAGAAAATTTAATTGTTCTTGATGAGGGGTGTGGGGGTACTTCATTGTTACATTCTTTGGCTTTTGGCGTTTGCATTAAAAAATAAAATAAGAATACTTATCGTGAATAGGTTTTTTTGATAAAATAATGGTCAGTGTGAGTTTTTAATCAAAAAATACAGGAGAAATTATGAATAATCAGATTCCGGCTACGGCCAAGGTTTCAGTACTGGAAACACCTCGCAATATGGTGCTGAAAGAGGTTGCGCTACCACAAATTGGAGATGACGAAATTCTCGTCAAGGTTGAAGGCTGCGGTATTTGCGGAACCGACGTCCATGAGTTCAAGGGCGATCCGTTCGGTTTTTGCCCAGTTCAGCTCGGCCATGAGGGTACCGGTGAAATCGTTGCCCTCGGTAAAAATGTAACCAGGGACTTTACCGGTAAACCGCTTAAAGTCGGCGATAAAATCGTCACCGGCTTGAAACCATGCGGTGAATGCGATACCTGCACCTTCCATCCTGAAATACAGGAGCTTTGCAATGGCGGTGAGATATTCGGCCTCCTGCCCGGCCCCGACCACTACCTCAACGGATGGTTCGGCGAATACATGAAGGTCAATGCTGGCGCCGTCGTTTTCAACGTCTCCGGCATGGATCGGGATTTACGAATCCTCATTGAACCGGCCGCCGTAATTGTCCATGCGGTGGAAAAAGCAAAAGAGATTTTCAACTTCAAGTTCAATAGCTATGTGCTCGTTCAGGGGTGCGGTCCAATCGGTCTGTTGCTGCTGGCGATGGTACGATGCATGGGCGTTCGCAATATCATCGCGTGCGACACCGATGAAAAACGTCTCGCCTTCGCCAAACGACTCGGGGCGCGTTACACGGTCAACGGTCTGGATGCCGATGCGACCGAACAGGTGAAGAAAATCGCTGGCGGTGAGGGTGCGGAGATGGTTTTCCAGTGCACCGGTTCGCCCAAGGCTGCGACCAAGGCATGGAGTTACATCCGCCGCGGCGGTAGTTTCTGCGAATTAGGATTTTTCGTCAACAACGGCGATACCACTTACAATCCACACCTAGATATGTGCAACAAGCAGGTCAAAGCAACAGGCAGCTGGACATATCAGGCCAAGGATTGGGTGCAGAGCTTCGATTTTCTTAAGGAGGCGCAGGAGCGTGGGTTGCCCGTTACCGAGCTTATTACCCACAAATATCCGCTTTCCCAGATGAACGAGGCGATGGAAATGAACATTTCCATGCAAGGTCTCAAAATCGCTTTCGTCGCGGAATAAATCATGGCAGATGGCGATTATGAGCGACGCGGGTTTGGGCGCCAGGCTCAAGCCCGAGTCGCACTTGAAAAAATAGCCGCTGCTGCAAAAAAAAGAGCAATGGCGCAAAGGAAGCAGTCCAGCGGCACTGCCACTTTAAATGCGGAAAACTACCGAAAGGATAAAAATGAAGCGTAGAGATTTTTTGAAAGGTTCAGGCATTGCCTCTATTGCGGCAGTCGCATGTTCGGCGAAGGCGGCTGACATACCTGCATCGGCAGTATCTGCGCCTGTAAAAGCTGACACGGCTCCGGTCTGCAAATTTACTACTCCGCCAGTGCTATTCAACCCCGCCGAGACCTCTATGCAGGTGTCCGCAGGTATATCTTCGCTCGGTAATGGATTTGCTGATGTTTGCAAAGGTGCTTGGGACGAGAGCAAGGCCGTACGCTACTGGAGCGGCGGATTTCGTATCCGCGATTGTAATTCTACCCATGTATCCGTATCCATGACCGGTTTGGAGCCGGGATGCGCCTACACTTATCGCGTCGGAGTCATACCGATGTTGCGCAAATCCGGGTACAATATCAAGCTGGGTGCTCCTGAATATCTTCCGATAGGTTCATTTACCACCGCCGGCAAAAACGCGTCAAGCGATTTTGCGGTATTTGGTGACACCCACGGTTATTCTGGTATCATCGGCGCCATCGCAAAAAAATTAGATGAGCTCAAGCCATCAGTATGTGTATGGAACGGAGATATCGGCAATAGCCAGGAGACTCCAGAAGTCGTAAGCAACATGATGCTCCGCGCCGCTGGGGATGTCCCTTGGTTCAAGGATCGCCCATTTCATTTTGTGAACGGCAATCACGACTACCGTGGTGTCGCTGCCCGTTTCATCGAAGAAGTTACGCCTTTCCGTCGACCCGAGGAGCGAGACCCGGAATTCTGGGATTTGGGACGCAATTTTGCCGTGCGCCAAGGTGATATCGCGCTTATCGGATTGGATACCGGTGAAGATAAACCAGACCTCCGGCCGTCGTTTTATGGTATCATCAACTGCGAACCGTATCGCAAAATGCAGACGAAGTGGCTAGAGAAGGTCCTGCAGCGCGAAGATATCGCCTCGGCTCCGTTTATCGTCGCCTTTTCCCATATACCGCTTTATCCGACCTATCCTGGTGCCAATCCGGGTGGAAGAGTTTATGCAGACAGCTCCGATTTCGCCGGATGGGAGAAAAGTTGCGCCGATATGTGGGCTCCATTGCTCAACAAGGCTCGTTGCCAGTTGGTCTGCTGCGCGCATACTCACACCCCGACTTTCCACCCCGCGGAAGGAGAGCGTTCTTGGGCGATGATGGTTACTGGCGGTCCACGCCGCTCCAATCCACTGAACGATGTCATCTGCGGCAAGGTAATCGATGGGAAGCTACGTGTTACGAGGCATCGTACGCGTTCCAATCAGACCTTTGAGGAGAATGTCCATTGGTTTGAACCGCGGAAAGCATAACCTGTAAATTGCTGAATAACGGAAAACGAGCCATTATGGCGAGGCATTCTGCCTCGCCTTTTTTGTAATGTGTGCTAGAAATGAAATCGGCGTAAAATTGCTTGTTTAAAGGAAAATAAAATATACTTAAGTTTAAAAATGCAAAAAAACAGGCCTTATGCCGTTTCTTGCAGAATGGGGTAATTTTATTTTGACATTTTGTGTTGCAAGCGCGTATAATACTTGTTCGTTTTTTTAAGAAAATGGAGGTTGAATATGTTGGCGCAAGGATTGGTTTTACTTGTGGCGGGTATGGGTTTCGTGTTCGTTTTTCTTTTGTTTTTAGTCATTGTCATGACGGGATGTTCGAAAGTAATCCCGCGTTTTAATCATATCCTTCCCGATGCTGATTCAAAGCCCGCCCCCCGTCCGGCCCCTTCTGCATCCGATGATTCATCTATTGCGTTGGCAATAGCGCTGGCGCTTAAGCATTAATTTGGAATTTCAAAGAAAGAGGAGATAAAGAATGAGCAAGAAGACTATCAAAGTAATGTGCAGTGCGTTTCGTGACGGATTTCAGTCGGTTATCGGCGCACGCGTGTTGTCCAAAGATTTCATGCCTGCCGTAAAGTCGGCCTACGATGCGGGCATCCGATGGTTTGAGGCGGGCGGTGGCGCTCGTTTCCAGGCTTGCTATTTCTACTGCCGTGAAGATGCTTTTGCGGTTATGGACGAATTCCGCCGCATTTGCCCCGATGCCGATTTGCAGACGCTCTCCCGTGGTGTGAACGTCGTCGGTCTCGATTCGCAGTCTTCCGACATGATCAAACTCCATGCCGACATGTTCAAGAAGCACGGCATCAGCTCAATCCGCAATTTTGATGCACTCAACGATGTGGAAAATCTTAAGTGGTCAGGTCAGTGCATTAGCGATGCCGGACTCAATCACGAAGTTGTCGTCACCATGATGGGACTCCCCCCCGGAATCGACAATCAGGGAACCCACACGCCCGAATTCTACGCCGACCGCCTTAAGAAGATTATCGCTGCTGGCATCCCCTTCAATCGAGTTTGCTTCAAGGATGCCTCCGGTACCTCCAAGCCTGCAACCGTCTACAAGACGATGCAACTCGCCCGTGAGATTCTTGGCGACAAAGTGCACATCCAGTTTCACTCCCATGAAACAGCCGGTAACGGTATCGCCTGCTATCTAGCGGCAATCAAGGGTGGCGCAGATGGCCTTGACCTGTCGCTCGCCCCGATGTCCGGCGGTACCTGCCAGCCTGATGTGATTACCATGTGGCACGCACTCGAGGATGATCCCGATTTTACTCTTGATCTTGACATCGAAAAAGTTCGTAAGACCGAACAGGTATTCAAAGAGTGCATGAAGGATTACTTCCTTCCGCCGGAAGCAATGAATGTTTCACCCGCCATCATTTGGTCGCCGATGCCTGGTGGCGCACTTACCGCCAATACCCAGATGTTGCGCGATATGAACATGATGGATAAGTACGATGATATGATCGCCGAAATGTATGATTGCGTGCGCCTCGGCGGGTTCGGAACCTCCGTTACGCCGGTTTCGCAGTTTTATGCCCAGCAGGCGATGAGCAATGTAATGTACGGCAAGTGGAAAAAAATCTCCGAGGGATACGGCAAGATGGTGCTTGGTTATTTCGGTAAAACTCCGGTAGCGCCCGATCCCGAAATCGTCAAACTCGCCGCCGAGCAGCTCAAGCTTGAGCCCACCGAGAAAACTGTTCTCGAAATCAACAATGCCGACCCCACCAAGGGCCGCGCCGCTGCAGAGGCCCGCCTGAACGAAGCGGGACTGCCGATTACCGATGAAAATGTCTTCATCTCCGCCTCCTGCAAGGAAAAGGGAATCCTCTTCCTTAAAGATCCTGCAAATGCACCTTTGGGAATCCGTCTCAACAGCGATATAGCTCCTGCCGCATCGGCAGCCGACGGCAAGGGTGGTGGTGTCACGGTTACCATTAATGGGAAAGCCTACGGCGTTGAAATCAAGGGCGATAAGGCTATCGTCAATGGCAAGGAAGTTTCGTTTACGGTTAAGGATGGAGTTGAAAATGCCGCTCCTGCCACTGGTGTTTCGGGAGCCGGTGCGGAAGTACCCTCTCCGGTGCCAGGAACTGTTCTTCGTGTAACCGCTGCTGTTGGCAGTGCAGTCAACGAAGGTGACGAGCTTTTGGTGCTTGATGTTATGAAGATGGAAACTCCGGTTACAGCTCCTTGTGCGGGTACGGTTAAGTCCATCAATGTCGCTCCACCCCAAAAGGTTTCCACCGGTGACGTGTTGGCGGTTATTGGATAATGTATTACGCTCCCCGAATTGCATTAAGCACTTCGGGGAGTAGCTTGCAACTGATATCCATTATTTTCAAGGATAAGAAAAATGAAAAAATTTCTGATGACATTGGCACTGGTCGCGGGAATGGCGAACGCGGTTGTTGCCGACAATACGGTCAAGGTCGTGGCTAACGCCGTCACCTCCACCGCGGTAGAAGCCCCAGTGGCGGCAAAAGATGGCGGCGATTGGCGCGATATGTTGAAAAAAGCCAAGGGGCTTGTTCAAGAAACCGGTATTGCCGGATTTGTCCGCACCGAAGCTCCCGACTACCTTACCAAAGGATATTATACCACGACGGGAGTCAAAGTCGAGGGACACGATGTAAAGTGCATCTTTGGCATCCCTTACGGCATCGGTCAGCTTATCATGGTTCCGATTTGTCTACTTCTCATTTATCTTGCGGTAGTTAAAGACTTTGAACCTCTTTTGCTCTTGCCGATTGGCTTTGGCGGATTGCTTTCCAACCTTCCGCTGGCCAATGTCGCCGCTCCTCCGGTGGTTGACGCGGTTACTAAGGCGGTGATCGAACCGGGCGGGTTCCTTTATTACTTCTTCTCGTTCGGTATTGATACTGGTCTTTTCCCGATTCTTATTTTCATGGGAGTCGGTGCAATGACTGACTTCGGTCCGTTGATTGCTAACCCCAAGACTGCTCTTTTGGGTGCGACTGCTCAGTTCGGAATTTTCTTTGCGCTCTTTGGGGCATTGATTCTTACCAACATTTCAGGAGGTGCAATCAATTTCGGGCTTAAGGAGGCCGCCTCCATCGGAATCATTGGTGGTGCCGACGGCCCGACTGCGATTTGGCTCACATCTAAGCTCGCCCCCGCTCTTCTTGGTTCGATCGCGGTAGCAGCATATTCCTATATGGCACTGGTTCCTATTATTCAGCCTCCGATCATGAAAGCGCTTTGTCCCGCTTCGCAGCGGAACATCAAAATGAAGCAGCTGCGCACCGTCTCCAAGATGGAAAAGGTTTGCTTCCCGTTGATTGTGCTTTTGCTTTGCGCTTTTTTACTTCCAAGCGCAGTACCGTTGCTTGGCGCGCTTATGCTTGGCAACCTGGCCCGTGAAGTTGGCCCATCGGTTGCGCGTATTGCAGATACCATGAGCGGTCCGCTGATGAACATCGTGACCATCATGCTTGGACTTGCGGTTGGCTCTAAGCTCGCCTGCGAAAAATTTCTCAGCGCTGAAACTCTCGGTATCCTGTTGCTTGGTCTCTGTGCGTTCAGCGTGGGAACCGCCGCTGGTGTGCTTATGGCGCGTTTCATGAACCTTTTCCTTAAAGAGAAAATCAATCCACTTATCGGCTCGGCTGGCGTTTCGGCCGTTCCTATGGCTGCACGCGTGTCTAATAAGGTCGGTCTTGAATATGACAAGACGAACTTCTTGTTGATGCATGCAATGGGACCGAATGTCTCCGGTGTTATTGGATCTGCGGTGGTGGCAGGCGTGTTGTATACGCTCTGCCGCTAGGATGTTTTCCTTTCAGGCCGAAGACCGCAAGGTCTTCGGCTCTTGCATTGTAAAAGGAGTTAATAATGGCAAATACGGTGTTGGTCGGTGCTCAGTGGGGCGATGAAGGCAAGGGCAAAATTATTGACGTGCTTACCGAAAACGCAGATGTAATCGTGCGTTTTCAAGGCGGTAGCAATGCTGGACATACTGTTATCGTCGGTAAGACGAAGTATGTGCTGCACTTGATCCCATCGGGAATTCTCCATGAAGGCAAGCAGTGCGTTATCGGCAATGGCGTGGTAATGGATCCTTTCGACCTGCTTAATGAACTTGAAAAGCTTCGCGAACAGGGAATTGCCACCGAAGGGCGCTTGGTGATGAGCGATCGAACGCACATGGTGATGCGTTGGCATCGTGCGCTTGATGCTGCGGCGGAGGCCCGTCGCGAGGAGGGAAAGAAGATCGGAACAACCGGGCGTGGCATAGGTCCGGCATACGGAGCGAAGGTCGGCCGTTCTGGAATGCGCGCAGGCGATTTGCTCAAGCCCAATTTCCTCGATCTCGTTCGTGAGCAAACCGAGGAGGCTAATGATATTCTGCGAAGCTGGGGTGCTCCAGCGCTTGATGTCGATGAGATGGTTGAGCTTTATCGCCCGTTGGCGAAAACGCTGGCTCCTTACGTTACTGATACTGTTGCGTTGGTTAATGCGGCTGCGGCGGCTGGTAAGAGCATCCTGCTTGAAGGCGCGCAGGGAACAATGTTGGATATCGATTTCGGGACCTATCCGTTTGTTACGTCCTCAAATTGCACCGCGGGTGGCGCTTGTACCGGCTCTGGGCTTTCACCTCGCCGCATTGATTGCTGCGTTGGCGTGCTCAAGTGCTACACGACGCGCGTTGGCGAAGGACCGTTCCCGACCGAGCTTGACGATGAGGATGGAGAGACATTACGCCAGCGCGGGCACGAGTTCGGTGCTACCACCGGTCGCAAACGCAGATGCGGATGGTTTGATGCGGTAATTGCGCGTTATGCCGCGGCGATCAATGGATTTGATTTTTGGGCGATGACCAAGCTTGACGTCCTTGACACATTCAAGACCATAAAAATTTGCGTTGCCTACGAACGTGATGATGGAAAGCGTTATGATACTTTTCCGTCAGATTTGGATGAGTTGGCGCGTTGCAAGCCGGTATATGAGGAAATGCCGGGATGGCAGTGCGCGACGAGTTCAATTACCAGTTATGACCAACTGCCTGATAATGCGCGTGCATATGTCGAGCGTTTGGTCGAGCTGACTGGGGTGCAAATCGGTATTCTGTCGATCGGTCCCGCGCGTGCCAGCACAGTCCGCATGGGGTTGTAATGATTTTTTCGTTTGAGAACACCGAAGGAGTATCAAATGCACATGAATCAGGTATTCTCTTTTGCGAGTGCTTTGTTTTTTGCCGGAATTTCGTTTGCGCAGCAAACTGAATTCACCGGATTTACAACTGATAAGTTTAAATTTCACTCTATTCATCTTCAAGGTATTGATTGCGACGAGACCGGTATCTATTTTGGATTCGGCAACGGAGTAACCAAAACCGACTGGAAGGGGAAAGTAATCGCCGAGTCTGCTTCAGCTTATGAAAAAGGTGGCCATATAGGCGATGTGTGTGTGCACAAAGGCAAACTTTATGCGACCAGTTGGATTCGGTCGAAGGGTAAAGGGGTGAATGGTCGAGAAGGGCTGATACAAGTTTTTGATGCAGCGACATTGAAGCCTCTCTTTGATGAAAATAAAAAGTTGCCGTATGCTACCGACGGTATTACCTTTTATGAAGGTAATTTCTGGATTGGAAAGCCGTATCGCGGCCCATCGCCTCATACTGAGATGACCATCGCCGTATGGGACGAGAATTTTTCCAAGGAGATAGCGACACCTGTTCATCAGTCTGACGGTACAAAGATTTTGTACACAATGCAGACTCTTGAAGCTATGGGAGATCTTCTGTGGCATGGGTGCTATGTTGACAAGAAGTGGTACAGCAAGCAGAAAAAGTCGCCTAAGAGCCAGACTTATCTGACCGACCGCGACGGCAAAATTGTTTGTGCGTCCAAGGTGTGGGCGTCTACTGGAATTGCGGTGGTTCCCAAATCGATTGCGGGAGACCGCACTATGATTATCACGGCGGGGAATTCCGGCCGTGACAAGGCGTGGGTGGCTTTTTATGAATACAAGGATGGTCAACTTGTTTCATGCAAAGCTGCGAAAAAGGCAAAAAAGAAATAAAATCTGTTTTCGATGATAAAAGGCGGGCGCATTTGTGCGTCCGCTTTTTATTTTTGTAGGAGTTGATCTAATCGCACCAAGGGTTAAGAGACCAATTAGCGCCGCCGGGAACGGAATTGAATATGCTCATTGATTTGAGTTTCCCGTTGTTGCTGAAATCCAATCGGTGTTCACGCGTGAAAAAGCGGTGATTATACACTAGAAAGCCGATTCCCATGTAGGCGGCTTTGGCTTTGCCGCCGATGGATATATGTTCTTTCCATATCCAAATGTTATTTTCGATCAAATCGGGGTTGCCCCATTTGGTGACTACATCGTGTGGAGAGGTTTGTCCGATTTTCCAATATGTTTCTGGGTGGTGCATTCCGCTTTGTGAGCTCATGCATCCGCAAAGTGTCGAACAGACCAGAAGGGTAATAAGGATTTTCATTTTGGATTACCTTTCCATTGGATAAGTTCGTTTTTATGGTGATTGGCAGATGTACGGCTGATAAATTCGACGGTATCGTTTTCGTCGAAGCGGATAAGGATGTCTTCGCTTTTTCTGGTCTTGGAAATTTGAAAGGTGGGTGTGAAAATCCAGCCTATATCCAGTGACATGGTAAAAGTGTCGCTGGATTTCCAGTGGAAAGTGTCTTCGGTGATGCTTGAATTTGTGATAGGGTCGAGAGTTGGTAGTCCCAGTTCTGACACAATTTCTGCTTTTGTGGTAATGCCTGGCGTGATCCAGTCGGTATTGAGATTGCGAATTTGCGGATTAACGACATCTCGTGCGATGAAACATCCGCAGATTGGCAAAACCATTAGAAATGTGACAAGTTGGAGGTTTGCCATATCTCACTCTCCGTCAAACGGCCAGTATTGCCATTGGATGTCCTGATGTTTTGGATAGTGGACAGCACTGACTAACCCGGAGTGGGAATCGCCTTCGATGTAGAGTGTTTGGGAGATGGTGGTTGAGCGTGTAAAATTGACGAAAATAAGCATTAAACCGTGGTTTTTGGTGTCGCTGAAGGTGTAGCCGAACAAAGTTTTATCTTTGCCTGGAATGCGGATATTGGGTTGGGCTCCGAGGATGGACGGGATTTGAGATAGCATAGTTTGTCCGGGTTTGATTCGTGTTGCTCTTTGTACGATACTGCTATCGTTTACTTTTACTCGTCCCCACATGCAACCGGAGGCGAATAGAAGAATGGATATTGAAAGGATGGTTGAGACGGCTTTGAAAAGTTGTTTTTTCATAGGAAGTTACTATTGATAGAGGGGGGTATAGCGAGAGGGTATAACAAAAATGAACACATCATTATTATATCATGGAAATTCATGAATTGAAGAAAAATTTTCGAAGCATGATTGAGTGGTTGAATTGACAATGTTTGGTCTCCTTAGCACTTGTTACTCTCCGCATTACTTATTCTCCTCCCACTATCATTCCCTCCACCCACCCCACTTCCATCCCCTCCACCTTCATCCAGCAACACTCCTCTTTTTCACCCACTACCACCCCCTCACTTCCATCCACCAACGCCCTTCTCCGACAACCATTCTCCACCTTCCATTCTACGACTTCCGCAATTCATCCGCACCGTAATCTCATTTTCTCCTTGCGTCCTGCATCCCGCTTTGATACACTTCTCTCAAATGTGCGCAACACCCCATAGTTTCTCCCCTCAAGTCGAGGCCGAACACAAGGCCTGGATGGCGAAATACACCCCTTTCGCCCAGAAAGTCTTTGCCGACCGCGCCCATCG
>JAZQGX010000057.1:0-3715 GCA_045540275.1 Kiritimatiellia bacterium
CCGTCAATCTCAAAGGAAAGATAGTCGTATGGATTGTTCTTGAACAGCGGTTCGCACGAACATTTCCACTCGAATGAAACGCGACAGTCGTTCGTGCAGACGGCAACAATGTTTGTCGAAGAACCATCCTCGGTTGCAAGCGTCTCGTCGAAGAACTTCATGTTCTCGTCATAGTAGATGATCTGCAAATCTGGAGCGCAATTGGCGAATGTATTGTAGCCAAGATTCCCCTTGAAACGTCGCGGCACGTATGCAAGGCGAAGGGATTTGCAACTTTCAAACACCCATCCTGCCATGTTTGTCACACTCAACGGCACAAAGACCGTTTCAAGCCCGCTTCCACGAAACGCGGCAACATCTAATGTATGCAACCCAGACGGCAGATCAATTTGTCTTATGCCCGTGCAATTCCGAAATGCATATCCACCAATTGTTTCAATGTTGCTGTTCAATAATACATTCGTCAGCATAGAACAACCATAGAAAGAACCATAGCCTAAAGACCTCTCGTCTGTAATTGTTACATCTGTTAAAGCGGCCGAAATATAATTTGTAGTCCAGCCGCTAACACCAGAGACTCCAAGACTTTGCCGGACTTGAACAAGACCTTCGCCCGGCTTTACTCCAAAAATATAACCAAACATAGACTCCCACGTCCCAGAAGGGGCATCTCGTTTCGCGCCAACAAACGGTAGAGTAAGATTCTGCAATCCCTGACATGCCGCAAACGCGCGCTCTTGAATATTTGTAACACTGTCACCAATGACGATGTTTTCCAAATTATGGCAGCTATCAAATGAAGCGGTAGCTACTATCGTCTCATCTGTTACAACAACTGACTTCAAAGATTTTGGGATATAACACCAGAAATTTGCGCCATTAACCCATTGCCGTATATGGATGAATTCATCCACATCTAAAGACGATACAGGAAGCAGCTCACCAAATATCCAC
Source organism: Kiritimatiellia bacterium (assembly GCA_045540275.1). GTDB lineage: Bacteria > Verrucomicrobiota > Kiritimatiellia > RFP12 > UBA1067 > RGIG8368. The sequence continues at coordinate 955 of JAZQGX010000057.1, forward strand.
CCAAATGCACATTCAGCAGTCTTATCATTACCGCGTCTCGACCCTACAAATGGAAGTGTAAGGCGTTCAAGACTTCCGCAGTCTGCAAATATACGCTGTTCAATATTTGTTACACTATCAGGAATCACCATGCCTATTAGGTTTCTACAATGTGCAAATGCGTATTCCCCAACATGACATATGCCATCGTTTACTATGATATTCTTGACACAGCGACAGTTGTCAAAAGCCCCTTTTGCTATAACAGTTTCATCTGTAATCGTTATACGTTTAAGCGACGAGGGGATATAGCGTTTTACGGTAATTGCATTAGACTCGTAAGAATATGCTTGAACCACATTAGTCAACCCTTCATACGCTGACACTCCAAACAGATGCCCGAATACCGACTCTTCCGTACCTGTATTCCCCCGTTGTGAACCAATGAATGGAAGCGTTAGACTTTGTAGATTATTACAATAAGAGAAGGCATATATACCTATATTTGTTACGCTATTGGGGATGACGGCGTTCGTCAAACTATGACAACCGAGAAATGCATTGTCTCCGATTGTTGTTAAACCTTCTGGAATATCAATAGCCGTCAAAGCACAGTCTTGAAATGCACATCTTTCTATCACCTCAACACTCCCAGCAAAAGAAACACTCGACAGCTCCAAACATTTGCTGAAAGCATATTCGTCAATGGTTCTGACCGATGCAGGAACTACTACTTCTTTTAGAGTCGCGCAATCACGAAACGCCCATTCCGCTATGCTCTCAAGGTTTGCTGACAATTGCACACTCCACAGTACATTACAACCTCTAAATGCAGACACTCCCATTTGACAAACACTGTCAGGGATAACAAGTTTTGTCATTTGATCACACCCATACAATGCATAGTCGTCAATTCTATACACCTTATACCCCCCTAATTCACTCGGTACAGTCACTTCGCCAACGGGCTTAGGGAAGACTGCCGCCGTCTCTGCGACCTGCGACCCGATCCACGCCTTGCCGTCTCGGATGAAGTATTGCCAAGTGTAGTCGCCGACTTTCTCGGTTTCGGCGACTCCAGGATGCACAAAGGCTAATACCGACAGAATTGTGATAATTGCAATAGGTCTGTTTTGACGTATCATGGTATTTTACTCCTTGATTTCCTTGAAATAAGACGCCACGATCCACAAAGTTCGCAAGGACATTGATTCCAATGTGAACTTTGTGGACACTAGTCTTGCTATTTCGTTTTCGGTTCTATGGTGTCATCTTTAATAGCCGCTTTTGAGAAATCCCATTTCGTGAAAATCCCATAAAGTGGTTCGTCTCTTCCTCCATTCTCGGTTACAAAAAACATTCCTATATGCCTTCCCTTCTCTTTTGCTTCATCGTGCATTCTGTGAATTTCTGCAACAGTACTCGTTAGGGACACAAATTTGAACTCTTCGGTTTTATGATTCTCAATGTTCAGGTCGGTCTTTATTGATGCCAATGTCCCGGAATTTCTGTTGGGTTCATGTCTGCTGACGATTTCCATGAGAGTGCTTACGCTAAACACACCAATAACTTTTTTGAATTCATCCAAAACAGGTATGTGTGAATGTCTATTATCGATTATGTAAGAAATCGCCTTGCTGATTGGTTCATCAAGTGTACACTTACACACATCAACAAGAGGGACAAGACAATTGCCCATCCATGATACTTCTTCTAATGCGGTTACGCTGTTAGCCATTTTCTTTTCCGTTCCATTCCCCGCGCCGGTTGTTGAACACTCCACCTGCGGCGCGGATTGGCAAGCGGCGTGTGTTTCCATATTGATATTTCCCGTCAGACTGTGAATCTGACATGGGAACCTTGTTTTGTTTTCCCGTGCCTTTGTTCGCACGTTATCCACTCAAGGCTCGAGATAAGAGTGGCGTGCCGTACGCTTTCGCCACTCGGCAATCGAACGAAAAAAGAAAACCTCCCTTCGTGCTCCGCGAGAGGCTGTAGGAATTGCCTTAATGGAAACACAAAGAGAGGCGAACGCATTATGCGTTTTCCTCTGCAAGGTGTCGTCCATTTGAAACTTCCTACATTTCTCGCGGCGACCGCTTTGCAGCGCAAAAAAGTCTATGCGACGGGTCGTTGCCCGCCTATATACCGGTTAGTGACTGATTGCCGTTCCTTTCATTTCAGTTCGTAGGTTTGAAAATCTTTTTTGTCCCTTGCGGGTATTATAGCAAATTTTTCTCTTGCCGTTGTGGGGAAATCATATTTTCGCCAAGATGTCGGGAATGTTCGACTTGTCGAGCGACGAGAAGGCGAAGCATTTCTTCCCGAGGTTGTTCAGCGACGCGCCTACATGTATCAAGGTAGTTTTGTCGATGATGAGAAATCGGTCATGGAATTTTGTCGACTCCTTCACCGTGAGCGTGTTTCCGTACTGTGCGTTGAACTGCGCCACGTCAACCACGTGCAGAAGGTTCTTACGCATGTTCTTCACGACGAGAACCGCGACGTTCTGCCTCTTCTGTGCGATGAGCGGCAGCACTGAATCGTCGAAATACGGGTCGATGACGATCAATTCCTGCTTCGCCATGCGCACGAACCTCTTCATCTGTTCAAACGCATCGTATATCTGTCCGTCGAAGAACACTTTCTGCGGCGGAAACTTCTTGTCCTGCATCGCATCGAGGATCAGCTTGAAACGCTCTCCGTTGCGAATCTGATTGGCGTCATTCTTAGCTTGGTCGGCAATTTGCCGTCGCTCGTTCGCCTCTATGCGGGCAAGAAG
>JAZQGX010000058.1:0-9498 GCA_045540275.1 Kiritimatiellia bacterium
GATCCTCCTGGATCCGGCCCGCTTGCCTACTCGCGTATCAAGGCTTTTCAGAATGTGCGCGAAGAGAGCGTTGCGAAACCGGATCCGCAACGCCACCACCAGCGACCGAATATGAAAGCCTGTTTGTTCATCACGCCGGGAAGTTTAGCAAAAATTTTCCGCCGGTGTCAACCGTCAAGGGGCCGGGAACAAGCGGGCTGCCAGAGTATTATCATCCGCACCGTAATCTCATGCGCAATACCCGCGCCGCGCGTAGAGTGTGATGTTATTGACGGTCGGCGAGGTGTGCGATACAATAAGCGGCTTGTTTTTTATACCGGCCGCCTTTGAGGTGTTCAAAGAAGTCCGGCAGTGGGATGGGTTTGCGATGATGGGGAAGTTTTTTCTTTTTGCGGTGCTGCTTTTTTCGGCGGCGAACTCTTATTCGGCAGACGAGGAATGTTTGATAGAGAAAGACGCTTTATCTCGTCTTCACATGTTCGCCTACGCGGATGTTGAAAGTGCATATTGGATGCGTGGCCTCATCGCCGACTCCCGTCCATATGCTTCGCTGTTTGCCGATATGAACTACGATCTTTCGCCGGCCGGAAGAATCGGGGCGTATGTGTGGAGCGCATGTTCCTTCTCGGACGGGGGACAGAGCCTGTCGCGCCGCAATTCCTTCAATGAATTCCTCTACGCGGTTTACTATGGATACACCTATGAATTCACCGATGAGTGGGGACTTGATTCGGTTTTCTACAAGCAATGGGTGACGGCACCCGGATATTGGCCGGATGCTCACTCCCGCTCCGAGCTCAATTTCTCGCAATCACTCAAAAACCCGTACCTAACACCATATTACCTGATGCGCCGCGCGATACACGGGAAGGAATGGGTATACTGGGAGGTGGGATTGACGCGCAGTTGGAAGCTGACCGAGCGAATCAGGATGACGACTACGATATTTGGAGAATTCGGGGACGACCGGCATTTCCTGTCGCAGTATGGGCGCGACCCCAACGGAGATTCGTACCGGCATGGGCTTATGGCGCTCAACGCCAAGGTGAAGTTCAACTATATGTTGAACAAGTACGCAAGTCTTTTTGCCTATGTGCACCAATTCGATATGGCGGACAAGGATGCGCGCGATGCGGTGAAGCATTCACCGGCAGCTAATGCGACGCGCGATTTGACGATATTTGGTGTCGGCGTAGCGTTTCAGTTTTAGAAGGCGTTGCAAGTAGCTATCGCCCTAGCGCCGCTCTGCCGTAACGCGGCGATATCCGCACCCCGGTTCCTTGAGAATACTGCCGTCACTTTAGAGCGAACGAGAGGACATTCAGATTTCGCCGCTGTTGCCGCAGAGCGCAAAACATCCCGGATTTTAACCGCCACCGTCGGAATTCACAAAGTTAAAAGTTGATATATCATTACAGACAAAGATGAGATTTTATGATAATATTAAAAAGTCGAGAAGCTGAAGTTGTTTAAAAACAAAGAGGTGGTTATGAGAAGAAGCAAAATGATAAGCGGTTTGTTTTCTCTTTTATTCGCGTCGGTCGCCTTTGGCGCCGCAACCAGTATCGATTCCGAAATTGATTTGGCAACTGTCGGTGACGTGACGTGGGAAGCAATTACCGGTTCAGGCAATATCGTAAACTCCGGCGAGGAATTGCGCACGATCAATTTGAGCAATGCGGCCAAGGGAACGTATACGTACAGCGGTGTGATTTCCGGTAATATCGCCATCAAGATGAATGCCGCAAGTTCGGAGGCGATTCAGATTTTCAACAAGGCTAACACCTACTCCGGCGGGACCGTCATCACCAAGGGCGAAATTCGTCTCGATGCCTCAGTCGCGCGCGCTGGCACCGGGCCAATAGCCTTGACCGGCAGCGGAAACAGTTCCTACAGTGCCCTTTTGACGGCAACCCGCTCCTTGACCTTGCCCAATCAGATTATCGTGGATGCCGGAGGGGGTTGCTTCCGCATTTGGAGAACTATGGTTTTGACAATAGACGGATCCATTCTCTTTTTGAACAAGTCGAGCAAATTGCGCACCAGCGACGGCGGCACCTTGAGCCTCAATAAGCCGATCGATCCGGAGAGCGCCGGAGGAATATTTGAACCTCAGACGGCCGTGTTCTGCCATAACTGCTTCGGGACTCCAGACGCGCCAAGTGCGATTACGCTGCAAGCGACTTCCGCGATAACCAGCAAGGGATATTTGGAATTGCCGAAGCGGTGCTACATGACAACAAATTATTCCACCAACAAAAGCGTGGTCGCCGTCACCGATACGCTCGGTGGAGACCTTACGGTGGCAAGAAGCGATAAAATCGGCATTTCAGGCTATCTGAGCGCGGCTAATAACATTTCAATTACGGCAGATGAAATTTTGCTTTCGAAAAAAGAGGTAAATACTTTTGAAATCTCCGGTACTCTTACGCTCAACGGGCGGCTTTCTTCGCGTCCGGGAACCTCGTTCGGATTTATCAAGAAGGGTAGCGGCAAACTTGTAATCAAAGATGAAATGGATATCAAGGGTGATATCAATATCCAGGCGGGTACCCTTGTGCTTTCCACCAACGCCCTTGCCTCAGTCAACGGTCAGATAATTGTCAGTCCGGGGGCAACCGTCCAACTTGATGACGGAACGCTCCTGCACAATCGTCTCAGGGTCGACAATCTGCATACAGGTTTTCTCAAGACTGCAGATGTCTGGTTTGACGCTTACGCTTTGGCGGATAGCTCCGTTGAAGGGGCGGGTGTGAATGCGGCTCCGAACTTCGGTATCGCCGGCGGTGATTTTGTCAAGATGCCGCGCCCGTGCAACAATGGATCTTATATGTCGGTTCCGTACTACACCGCTAACGGTATTTCGGGCAAACCAAGTATCGTATGCGATTCGACGAATAAGGGGCTCCAGCTTGACGCATACACCAACAAAACCGCAAACATGACGATGTTTCTCGTTTTCCAATGGGATAGATGGGTGAAGAACGGTGATGGAAACGGTGCTTGGGGTTCTCCGATTGCGATGTCGTCCCGCACCGGCTCTGTCGGCGATGCCAAGAACGAGAACGACAGCATGGGGTTCACATATTCGTGGGGTGAAGGAAGTACTGGTTTTTCGAATTCCATTTACCGTACCGCCTACGGATGTGCCGATAAATCCTGCAATTACACCGATCTTCAATGGAAGGTCGGTCAGCCCGCTATTCTCGGCTTCAGTCGCAATGGTAGAACCGCCATCGACTGGCTGACCGTGGAGACCGGGACGCTTGCCACCACCAACAATAACGGTTACACCTATGCGTTCGGCATTGAGACCCTCGCGCTCGGCAAATGTCTGCAGGCGAACGGCTGTCCGTTCTGGAACCGCGGTTTGCTCGGCAAGATCGGCGAGCTTGTGGTATTCAACCGCGAGTTGACCGAAGCTGAATTCAACTGGGTCAATGATTATCTCGCCCATAAATGGCTCAACGGAGCCGCGCCTGGAGCTCAGCCGATCTCGAATGCGCCGGCTAGCAGTCGCGTCATGAATCCGATGGACATCACCGTTAACGAAGGAAACTCCAGCACCGTCTCCTTCGAGGCCGCCGGACAATCCGGCTCCTACTCTTTGACCAAATCTGGCGCAGGTGCCATGCAGCTTGCCGGTGATCTGGATTACAATGGTGAGATTATCGTCAATGATGGCGGTATCGTTTTCGGCGACGGCAAAGCCGGAATCCGTCCGGTGCTCTGGGTCGATGCTGGCGACGATTCTACGCTTACGGTCAACGAAGACGGCAAGGTTCTGTCGGTAGTCAACAAGGGTTCGGCGGGAGGAAGCTTCACCGCCGAGGACGGCACCGCCCCGGAATACGATGACCAGGGCATGAATTCGAAGGGCGCAATCGTCTTTGACGGCAGCGCGATGCTCTCATCGCAGTGCCGGGTCGCGACCGGAGATGCTCAGCGCAATCTGCATATTTACGCCGTCCTGCAGCGCGACGAGCCGGTTGCAGGTTCAGGTCCGTTCTCGTTCGAAAACAGCGACGGCGACACCGGAAGCATCTTCTCCGTCGAGGAGCTTGCCGACACCGGCAATGCAGTCTGTTTCCACTTCGGGTCTTCCGCTTCGCTGATCGATCCGGTTTCGGGCGCGATCGCCAATACGGTGACGTTCGCAAATCCCGCGGCGGACGACACGCCGTACCTGCTCGCCAGCAACCAGCGCGCCGGCATGTATCTGGTGGCATTTGAAAATGCGGCGACCGAAGGCGCCACACCTTGGAGGGCCTATCAGAGCAGCAAGCAGAATTTGCCGGCATTGAACGCCGATACGGTGGTGCTCGGCGGCAGGGGCGGCGTCGCCTGGAAGGGACGCATCGGCGAACTTATCGTTTTTGATGAGGAGCCCACTGCGCTTGCAAAAGGTGAAGTGCTTGAATATCTCCGCGGCAAATGGTTCAAGTCCGACGCAGAAGATGTCGCAACACCGCTGGCATTGACCGGCATTGATCTGCAGGCGAAGACTGGCGCGGATGTTACCCTCGTTCTGGCCGACAATGTTGCGTTGCGCCACGATGCGCCGCCGGTGACCGTCGGCACCGTTAAGTTGCCCGACACGCTCGAATTTACCACATCGCTGTGGCCGCAATTCAAGCGTCAGTTGTTCTCGGCGGAAACCGTGGATGGCGATCCTGTATGGAATATCAGCGGACGCAAGGCTGATAGCAGCAAAATCACCATTAACTCATCTGAAGATATCTGGCTTCACAACTGTGCGGCAGGTACTATTATTTTGATTCGATAACGAACATAGGGGGGATTAAAATGAAATTGAAAAGTAGCAGGCGCGGGTTTCTCGCGCTTTCGGCAGGTCTGTTTCTGCCTAGGCGGATGCTGTTCGGGCAGACGGTTCAGGGGGCGCTGCCCAGCAAACAGTTGCGCGTGGCACTCATCGGATGCGGATGGATGGGGGGCTCTGCCGCGCGCGATTTGATGCGGGTAGGCGTGACGATAGTCGCGTTGTGCGACGTCGATGACGAGGCAATAGCCAGAACCATCAAGGAGCTCAAGCTCTCTCCCAGCATTCCGTCCTTCAAGGATTGGCGCGAGCTGCTGGCGAAGAACGGTCGGGAGTTTGACGCCGTTTCAATCGCTACGCAGGATCACATGCACGCCATTATCGCCGCCGATTGCATGTTGCACGGCAAGCATTGCTACATTCAAAAGCCGCTGGCGCGTACGGTCGGCGAGTGTGAAAAGCTCATGGAGCTTCAGCGCAAGACCGGGGTGGTCTGCCAGATGGGTAATCAGGGACACCCGGGGGTTTTCCGCTACGAAGCGCTGCTGGCAAAACGCAATCCGTGGGGTGAGATCACAAGGATTGAAAGTTGGAGCGACCGCCCGGGTACGGGGAAGAAGCCGTGGTGGGACCAGGGCATGAAAAAATTCCCCGCCGCAAAGCCCGCGCCCAAGCAGTTCGGCGAAAAGGGCTGGGATCTTTTCTGCGGGGTTTCTCCGAATCGCGGATTCAACTGGCAGTATCGCTGGGCCTGGCGCGGATGGTGGGATTTTGGATGTGGTGCGATTGGGGACATGGCGGTTCACAATGCTGACCCCGCCTTTTGGACCTTCAAGCTGGGATTACCGGTTTCGGTCAAGGCCGATACCCTCGGCACCGGTCCTTGCGGCATCGCCCATCCAAAACAGAGCATAATCGAGATGGAGTTTGCTCCGCAGAAGCTGTTCCCCAAAGGTGTGACTTTTACTTGGCGCGACGGCGGCCTGTTGCCCGAAAGAGTCAAGGGCATGGATTCGCGCCTGCAATATCCCGACAACGGATTGCTGGTGTGCGGCAGCGAGGCGACCACCCTCGGCGGAAGCCATGCCGCCACTCCGTCGGTGATTGCACTTAACGGTCACGAGTGGGGCGAAGAGTCGAAGGCCCTGCAGAGGGAGTGTCTCAAAATTGTCAAGAAGGTTGGTTGGGTCAACCACTACGAACAGTGGGTGAAAGCCTCGATCGCCGGAACTCCCGAGGTGTGCGGTAGCAAGCTTTCGGTTTCCGCGCCCTTTACCGAGGCGTTGCTGGTCGGCTGTGTGGGATTGCAGTTCCCCGGAGAAAAGCTGCTGTTCGATCCAAAGAAGCTGCAATTTACCAACAAGCCGGAGGCGAACAAGTTTCTGGCATTGCCGGGACGAGGCGAATACGACTTTGCCAAAATCGGTCCGGCATGAGCGGAGACGGTCTGCAATTTCGGCATCACAAGGTAATATGACATGAAAAAGACAACAACGACCAGACGAAATTTCATGCTTCTGTCGGGAGGGCTGTTTCTCCCTTCGAGATTTCTCTACGGCCAGCCCATCAAGGGCGGTCTCCCCAGCCGCCAGCTCCGCGTCGCGATGATCGGTTGCGGATGGATGGGCATTGCCGCGGCGCGTGACATGATGCGATGCGGTGCTACGATTGCCGCGCTTTGCGATGTGGACGATGCGGCAATCCCCAACACCATCAAGGAACTGAAGCTTGACGCGAACATTCCGTCATTTAAGGATTGGCGCGAGCTGTTGGCGAAGAAGAGCGCTGATTTTGACGCGGTGACCATCGCCACGCAAGACCACATGCATGCGCTTATTGCGGCCGACTGCATGACTTTGGGCAAGCATTGCTACATTCAGAAGCCGTTGGCGCGAACCGTCGGCGAGTGCGAACTGCTCCGCAAGCTCCAGCAGAAAACCGGTGTGGTCTGCCAGATGGGAAATCAGGGCCATCCCGGGTGCAAGCGTTACGACGCTTTGCTCGCCCAGCGGAATCCATGGGGTGAAATTCTCTCGTTCGAGTGCTGGAGCGATCGTCCGCGTTTTAAGAATGATGATGCGTGGAAGCATCAGGTGGCTAAGAAATTTCCCAAAGCCGAACCTACGCCCAAATCGTTTGGCGAACGCGGGTGGGATATGTTCTGCGGTGTTTCCGCGAATCGCGGATACAGTTGGATGTATCGTCATCCCTGGAGGTACTGGTGGGATTACGGATGTGGTGCGATTGGTGACATGGCGGTTCATAACGCAGATCCGGCCTTCACCACTTTCAATTTGGGGTATCCGCTGGCGGTGACAGCCGATACTCTCGGTACCGGTCCTTGCGGGATTGCCCATCCCAAGAAGAACATCATCAAGATGGAATTCGCTCCACAGAAGCTGTTTCCCCGAGGAGTGACCTTCACCTGGCGTGACGGCGGGCTTTTGCCCGAACGCGTCAAGGGGATGAAGGAGCGTCTGCAATATCACGACAATGGATTGTTGGTTTGTGGCACCGAGGCTACGACCATGGGCCCGAGTCATGCCGAGACGCCTTTGATCATTTCGGCTGGCAATCACGAGTGGAATGAACAATCGCAGGCGCTTTATCGGGATTGCGTAAAGATTGTCAAAAAGGTCAAGTGGGTAAGCCATTACAAGGAGTGGATTGATGCGGCGATAGCCTGTGACCCCAAGGCCTGCGGCAGCCGTCTGGAAAAAGCGGCGCCCATGACAGAGGTGTTGATTCTCGGCTGCATCGCAACCCAGTTCCCCGGCGAGCGGCTGCTGTTTGACGCTAAAACGTTGCGCTTTACCAACAAACCGGAGGCGAACGAGTATATGAAGTTGCCTTCGCGCGGAGAATTCAACTTCTCGAAATACGCGGATATTTAAAGATGATGCGCCCCGTCGTTCGGCGGGGCGCTAATTTTTTATATGGATATATTAAGTATGATGGAGTACGAACCGTGAGGGCGAGCGTTCTAAGTGCCAATGGTTTCTAAATTTTCCGGCGGATGAGTGTATGGCCGGATGCGACGTTTGGTTACTAAATGTATCATAATAACCATAAACGATATCGGTTTCACGCTTATCCCGATTTTTTCGGGGGAAATTATCCCGACTATACGGAAACCCCAGTAAATAGGGCTTAAAAATTTATTCGGACGATGAAAAAACAAGCGTAGACTTTCTTGAGAGAGACGATTTTACGTAAAAAAAGGCGGCATTCCATTTCAGATTTCTGCTATAGTAGCAGTGTTCACAATCAAAAAGGAGGCCGCCGATGAGTAATATACTAAAAAATCAGCTCGAATGCATTAGTGAAAATTTTCTAAAGGAAGTTTTCGGGCAAGTCAGCAAACCGATGTGGCGCGCGTTGCTTCATCTGTTTGGAGAAATAACATTAGGCCGAAGTACGCTTGTCACCGATATTGCACGTTCTCTTCGCGTCAATAATTCTCGTGCAGAAGCTAAACGAGCAGAAGAAAAAGTATCAGGATGGTTAGGACAATGGGATTTTTCAAAGTTCCTTAATCCTTGGTTGCTCAAGAAGGCGACGGCATCAGATAGTGAGACCTATGCAATTGATTTTTCTGACATCTCTAAGGATTTCGGAGGCAAAGGAATGGAAGGTATGGCTATGGGGTGGGACGGAAGTCGCGGTATAACGGCAATGGGGCATGATTTTATCTGTGTTTCCCTTGTTGGGTCAAAATATCGTGAGGCAAGACCGGTTTACGCCAAGCTCGCAAGGGGACGGAAATCAAAGGATGAGTTGCATAAACAGGCGCTCAAAGCCGTCATGGAAAAAACAGGCGGTTTAGGTTGGATGGTCGAGGATAGAGGTATGGATTCTGCGGAACATATTCGAGAGGTGAAAACCGAAGGATGGAAAGTGGTTGTTCGTATCAAGGATATGAAACGCGATGTATTTGGTGATGGCCTTACTATAGAGAAGTCTCTTGAATATATACCGTTTCGTAAGGCGCACCTTCATACATACAAAGGAGACAGGACGGTGAATATTCGCTGGAAGCGCGGCGTTATGCAATGGTGTGAAAATCCAAAATCTGCAAAAGGTTCAACCGAGAATCTAAATATTCTTGTTGTGGAAAGTCGCTTCGACGGAAAATCAATCTGGCTGTACGCGATATGTCCGGATGAAATACTCACGACGGATGAAAACGCTTTTACGGTAGCCGTTCGTGCTGCGCAAGCGTACTGCGACCGATGGCAGATTGAGACTGGGTTTCAAACAATGAAACAAGAGTTTGCATTGGAAAAGGTGCGCGTGCGTACCTTTTTAAGGCTTGAGAACGTCTTCTCCTTGTGCATTCTTGCTTATGTGTTTGCGACGGACTTCCTTAAACATACTACAGGGTTTAAAAAGGTTTTGAAATATCTATCAGACAATCTACAGGTAGTTTCCATGAAAACACATGCCTTGCTTACAGGTATACGCGCAATAATAAATGAATCTAAAATACGCTTTATCAGTGGACGACCACGGAAATCCAAATCGAACGATCCTTCCCAAATGCTACTACCATTTTAGATGGTAAAAGTGTAAAAGGGAAATTCGATGTAATTAGGCCTGAAATGTACCCCATCAACTGCAAATTGCCTGTGCAATTTGACTTGATGGTTAGAATAGCATTGCAAAAACACTTCCGAAAAGGGCAAAAACCAACGCCGAAGCTTCATTCATGGTTGTTT
>JAZQGX010000059.1:0-3682 GCA_045540275.1 Kiritimatiellia bacterium
GACGGCGGCACGCTCTTCCTCGATGAGATCGGAGAGATGTCGCTGGAGGTTCAGGCGCTTCTGCTGCGCGTTCTTGAAGGAGGACGGTTTATGCGCGTGGGCGGCAAGGAGGAGCTGAAATGCGACGTGCGACTCATCACAGCCACAAACCGCAACTTGCCGTGCCTCGTAGTCGAGGGTAAGTTCCGCGAAGACCTCTACCAGCGCCTCAATGTGGTGCAGATGAGAACCCCATCCCTGCGCGAACACAAGGATGACATACCGATCATCGCCAACGCATGGTGGCGCAAGTTCCACGACAACGCCGTTCTCAAAGAAGAGCAGGTTGCCGCGCTGATGGATTACGACTATCCCGGCAACGTCCGCGAACTCATCAACATCCTTGACAGGGCGACCGCCCTGGAGGAGTATGATTTTGAAGCCCTCATGCGCGAACACAAGGAGATGAACGCTGGGCTTTCGGGCGGACTGGAATTGAAATCAACGCGCATCCCAGACAAGCTTGAGGATGCAACGCGCCTGCATGTCCGCCGCGTGTACGAGAAGTACGGGCAGAATCTCACCCGCGCCGCCGAAGCTCTCGACGTGAGCCGGAATACTGTGAGGAAGTATCTATAGGGTGGGTTTTGTTTCCCGCAGAGACGCAGAGGCGCAGAGAGGAGGCGGATATGAGAGAAGATGATGCGAGACGGATAACGGGTGATATAATCGATTCCGCGATGAAGATCCATAAGATGTTTGGGCCGGGGATGTTGGAGTCGGTTTACGAGCGAATGCTGGCGATTGAACTGAAGAAACGCGGGCATTCGGTGGAATGTCAGAAGACAGTAGGCTTTACGTATGAGGGCGAGGCGTTTGACGATGCATTTCGTCTTGATTTGCTTGTGGATAGGGAAGTCGTAGTTGAGCTGAAATCTACCGGCGCGATGAATCCTGTATTTGCCAAGCAACTTCGGACATATCTTGTCCTCTCCGGCTTGGAAATAGGCCTGGTTATGAACTTTGGCATGGCCTTGATGAAGGACGGAATTGTCCGAGTTATCAATAGCCACAATCTAAACGATTCCCCAACCAGTCTCTGCGTCTCTGCGGGGAAGAGAAAAAAGGTTTCCCACAGAGGCACAGAGATGCGGGGCAGACAACACTCTGCGACTCTGCGTCTCTGCGGGAAACAAACACAGGGGTAATGTTAAATGATCAAGGTAATCCAAGGCGACATAACGACACTGGCGGTGGATGCCATCGTCAATGCTGCCAACCAGATGATGCTTGTAGACCCTTCTGATTTTGACCCGGTGATTAAATATTGCGCAGATAAAAGGCATATAATGGGCATTCCGCCGTGCAAAGATCGTTGGCACGGACGTTGCTAGAGGGAATATGTCGACAAATCATAAACACGAAAAGGATAAAAATGAACAAGACCAAAATTGATAACTTGCTTGATATGAGTGCCGCACTTTGCACGGAGCAAGCGGAAGCGGATAAGAATCTCTTTGAGATGGCGAACCTCAAGGAGTATCGTCATTCAGCGATCTTGGGATATCTACTCAACCGAATGGAACAGGGTCAGAAAGTTCATTTGAAGAGTTTTCTATTCCGTGTCTTCAACAAAGCAATTTCAATCAATGGCGACTTGAATGTTGAATGTGAGAAATCGATTGAAGTCAACGGGAGCAAGCGACCGATCGACATTCTCATCACCGCTAGAGATTTTGCCCTCATAATAGAGAACAAGTGCCGTGGCGCATCCGATCAACCGTCGCAAATCTGCGATTATTGGGAAGGCGTCAAGAACATGGGCTTTGCGGAGAGGGATATCCATGTCTTGTATCTGCCGCCTATGAATGCATTTGCATTGCCATCGGTAGATTCGCTTGATGGTTTGAGCCGTCGGTTTGCGGTAGGGGGTGATCTTGCCGGGCATTTTCTGACTCATTCCTACCGTGACTTGATTCTGCCTTGGCTCCGCGAAGATGTCTTGCCAAACGTCGGGTATGGTTCGGGAAATCTTGTAAATTCACTGAAGTGCTACATTGATTTGCTGGAAGGAATGTTCGGCGACCATTCGGATAATCGCGATGTTCGCCAGAAGACGACTAATGCCTTCAGCAAATTGCTGAAGGAAAAGGACTCCGCCAAACTGTGGGATCATGCCTCGGAGATTCTTGAGGATATTGACAAGGTCATGGGCGACAAAGGGATATCAGAAATGACTGGCAATGCCCTTGGCGATCTCCAGCGGGCGCTCTGGGATGTCAGAAGCGTTCTACGGGAACAGAATCCTCTGCTTGACCCTCCAAATCTGAGCTACGAAGTATATTGGCTTCTTCGGAAGAATCCTACGCCTTTTGCCTCTCGTGTAATTCGCGAAGAATTGGATTCTGGACTGTTCTTCAAAAAGGGGCGCAGGCAGTCTGCATATGACAATACCACTTGCGAAATACTGGGCAAAGAACATGGGATGGAGTGTTGGTTTCATGTCGATGAGTTTGTGAAGTACTGCAAAGGAATGAAAGCAGAGACAATCCTCACCTTTGGCATTGGCGAAGTGAGCGAATCGAACTTGGCCGCCAGGCTAATGACCTGCCTCAAAAAAGAAGATCGCCTCGCATGTGAGTATCTGCCAGAAGCCAAATGGCTAACGGTCTATGCCGACAATGGTATATTCGCAGATGCCAAGGAATCCTACGGTGATGTATCTTTAGCCAAGGATGCCGGTGAAGCAATGTTGTGGTATGTGGCGGAAGCCATTGCGAACGAAGCGAAGCAATTCTCAGAGCAGATAATGTCGCTAAAATGATCAAGATTATCCAAGGCGACATCACGAGGTTGGCGGTGGATGCCATCGTCAACGCGGCGAACCAGGTGATGCTGGGCGGCGGTGGCGTTGATGGCGCGATTCATCGCGCCGCCGGGCCGGAGCTTTACAAGGCGTGCCTAAAAGTACCAGAGGTGAGACCGGGGGTGAGGTGTTCGACGGGCGAGGCGCGCATCACTCCGGGCTTCAAATTGCCCGCGAAGTACGTCATCCACACCGTCGGCCCGGTCTATCGCGACGGACAACACGGAGAGCCGGAGAAGCTCGCGGCCTGCTACCGCAACGCGCTCGCTCTTGCGGCGGCACACGGTTGCAAATCCATCGCCTTCCCCTGCATTTCCACCGGTGTGTACGGCTACCCGAAAGAAGCCGCCGCGCAAATCGCCGTGCGGGAGGTGAAGGCGTTTTTAGCCGCAAAGAACGCAGAGGACGCAGAGGGCGCAGAGAAGATGGGAATCGTATTCTGCTGTTTCTCGAAGCAGGATAAGAGTGTATATGAGGATTTACTGCCTTCGTAATTATGGCGAAGTGTAAACGACAACGATGAGTCTTTCAATGAAAGGAAACTAACATGAATTATTTTGTTTGCACATATGGGAACTTTCCTGAGCAGGAGGAAATGGTAGAGCGTTCCATAAACGAGAGGGTCTATCTCTTGCATCAATATGCTCGATATCCATCTGCAATTGACAATGTAGATTCTGGTGATGTGCTGTTGCTGAATCAAATTGGGCACGGAGTTGTGGCGTTCGCAATTTCCGCAGGACGTGTCTCTCATCGAGATGAAGCAGATGAATGGAATCACGTGCTCACGACGCGCGATGGGTGGCATAAAGGAAAAAACGCTCAATATTCCACATA
>JAZQGX010000060.1:0-3951 GCA_045540275.1 Kiritimatiellia bacterium
TTTACCACCGTCGCCGCCGTCCCTCCGCATTCCACAATGACTCCAACGGGATGCCAAAAGCTAAGGAGCGCCTTTAGGCGGCTTTGCTGCGGAAGACCCTCGATAACCTGCACAAGCCAGCGGTATTTAGCGGCAATCGCCTGCACTCCCGCCAGTTTCTCCGCATAATTGACCTTCGACTGCGACTGGAAGTAAAGCACCGTTTCCATGATTCTTATTATATCAAAACTCGCCTGCCTGCGCACAGAGCGGACCTACGCAAACAGGATTCTTTAATCTGCGCAAAAGGGATGCTGTGATTCTGGTGTATTTGATATAATGCTAATGTCCTAACTCACAGAAAGGAAACGGAAAGATGAAAACTAGGATTATTCGAGTCTTCGCGGCAGCAGTTGTAGCGGTAGGCCTTGGCCAAGCGGCTTGGGCAGATGAGACAATAACAGAAAACATAACGCTTTCGAACGACACGGATTGGACGAGCAAGGGAGTTGTCACAATTGACTCCGGTGTGACGGTAGACCTCGCGGGCCACACGCTTAGGGTGGCTGGACTCGCCGGGTCGGGTACGATCACCTCAACATTCGTGAACCTCGCGACCGATACCAGCAAGGCTACGTGCAGTGCTGGAATAACGTCGGTGGATTCGACTGCCACTGCGGGGTTGGCTTTTGAATCCTCAACTCGCGTCATTGTGAAGAACGAAAACGGATACTGGCCGTTCTCGGTCACCTACGACTTCGGTGAAGCGACGCTGATCGACCACTACCGTATTTTAAACACTAGAGGACAGAATACAGATTCGCGGTCTCCTGGTGCTTGGGATTTGTATGGTTCTGACGATAACGAAGAATGGACAAAGTTAGATTCGCAAACCAATGTCACAATCTGGGCGGCAGGCGAGACGAAGTGCTTTGACATTGATAATTCGACGGCATATCGGTACATCAAGATCAAGATATACGAGTCTGCGCAACCCACCGCCAATCAAGGCAATTACATACAGTTCGTGCAACTTCAATACGGGCGCGGCAAAGGGACGGTGTCTGTGATGGATGCAAATTCGGTAAACGCAGCAAACCTGACGATTGCAGATGGTGTGGCAGTGGAGCTTTCAGGCGACAGCATCCTCACGGCAGACCGCGACCTGGGCGGGCTTGGCGCGTCGCTCGCCATTGCTGACGGTGTGACGATAGACATGAACGGACACGACCTAACTGTTGGTGGCCTTTTCGGTGCAGGCACGATAACCGACACAGCGGCGTTTGCGGATTTGACCGGCTTGGGGACGGCATCCTCGACAAATACGTTCTATGAGAACCAGGAGCATGCCGCCAGCTATGCGTTTGAACCGGATCGTCGCGTCATCATCGCAAAGGAAAACTGGCCTCTTGAAATAACCTACGACTTCGGCGTGGCGACGCAGGTGGATTCCTACAGCATAATATCTGCTGCTGGTACGCATTTCGGCAAACGTGCGCCTGGCGTTTGGAAAATCTTCGGTTCCAATGATGCGGAGAGCTGGGTGTGTCTCGATAGGCGCAAAGGCGACTTTTGGACTGAAGCAAAGGAAGCCAGATGTTTCGACTTCGCCAATTCAACGACGTATCGGTACTACAAGATCAGAATCGATCAATCCGCGAAACCAACGGCAGATCAAGGGGGCTTCATAGAGTTCAGGCAGCTGCAATACGGGTGCCGCAGCAAACTCAACGTCAATATACCCGGTGGAGTTGAGTCCGTCAATTCCGGCGTGACGCTTGCGGGCAACCTGCGCCTTGTAAAGGATGGCGATGGTTCTCTTGCCGCGCAAAAGACGGCGCAGACCTATCTGGGCGGGACGGTCGTTGCAGGTGGCACTCTGATATGCGGTGCGGCAGGGTCGTCCGTACCGCTTGGCGCGGGGAAGATGGTCGGTGTGACGTCCGGCGGAACAGTGGAGCTGAACGGGCAACTCGGCTATAATGCATACAGATTCGCGCTTGCGGGTGGCACGTTGAAGAACTCGGGGGGCGATGTTGGATGGCAGAGCAAAACAACGATGGTTGGCGACATTTGTCTTTTCGCGGATTCGTCGCTAAGCATCCAACGCGACACGCTGATAGGCTTCAACTCCAACAATCCGATTGTAATAGATCTTGGTGGACACACGCTCGACGTAAGCATCAGCGGAGGAAAAACCTTCCGTCTATATAATGCAACGGTAAATGACGGAATTGTCACTGTCGGTAATCGCGGCGTATTCCTTGTTGGAGGCAGTTATGGCGGCGTGACGGCGGCTAACGTGGATTTCGTCATAAACAGTCTGCTCATGGTCGACACCGAATTCAAGGTGCAGAACTACGAGGCGAAATGGAACAGCAGTAACGCCACGCTTAACGGGACGACGAGCGTCTACGGCGAATTCAAGCCGACCAGCGATTATTTCGTGGGGTGCACTCTTATGGATGGTGCGACGCTTGACCTTTCCTCGCGCAGCACTGTGCTGAACGCGCAGTCTGAGATCACCGGAGGGGCAAGGAACATCGCATTTTATGAGAATGCCACGATAGCGGTGTCGGTGGGGGATAGAATCCTGAAGACAGGCGACCAGCTTGTCGCGTGGACGGCTGAGACGAAGCCCGCCAATGTGGACACCGTGCGGTTTGTCCGCGTAACGGACGGCGAAAGAAAATATACTGTGCGCGTGGGCGACGACGGGCTTTACTATGAAGGGCCAAAAGGCTTGGTCATCACAATTCATTAATGAGCATAAAGGAAGAAAGGGAATAAAATGCAACAGAATAAAATGCAACAGAAGACAATTGCGTCCGCTTGTCTCCTCACTATGGCGGCGTTCGCATGGACGTGCGCAGCAGACACGGGCGCGGTGGCGTTCAAGGACGCTTCGAAGCTCAAGAGCTGGGATGCCTGGAACGAGCACGACGATCCCAACGCTAGGGGCGAAAAGCCCTGTGTGACCTGGGACAGGCTGAACAGGCTTGATCCGGGAATGAAGGAGGTAGGACGCCTTGCCGTGCGCGACGCCAGGGACATAAAGTCCTCCAAGTGGTCCATCGGATGCGAGACGCTTGACCGCGACTACGGCAATTGGGATGCCTACAAGAAGTTTCTTGGCCCGCTTGGCGCAAAGCACGGGCGTTTGTTCTCCGGGTGGGCGAAGACCGAGCAAGTGAAGGGCACGTACGATTTCTCGTGGTTCGATCCGCATGTGCGCGAAATGGCGGCAATGGGCATAAAGCCATGGATATGCCTGGCCTACGGAAATCCCGTGTATGGCAGCGACTTCCGGCTCGGGATGAAGGTGAGTCAGGTCACGGAGAACGCCGAGGCCTTTGAGGCATGGCTGCGCTATGTGACGGCCTGCGTGGAGCGCTACAAGGACGTTGTCGATGAATGGGAGATATGGAACGAGCCTTTCCACCAGGGCAAGTGGTACGCGGAGCTGTTCTACAGAACGGCGAAGGCGATACGCGCGGTCCAGCCGGAGGCGAAGTGCCTCTGCACGGCGATAACATATCCTGAGGACTACAGGTGCGTGCTCGAAAAGCTGAAGGCCGAGGATGCCCTTGACCTCGGTTCGTACTTCATATACCATCCGTACGTGCCCAACCCCGACGATGCGTTCAAGAAGCGCGCCGAGCCGCTGCTCAAGCTCGTCAAGTCGTATAGCGGCGACTTCGCGATAATGCAGGGCGAGACCGGCTGCCCGTCGCAGCTGGAATTCGGGCATGCGCTCAAGCGCCGCGAATGGTCTGAGTACTCCCAGGCTAAGTGGAACCTCCGGCGAACCATCGATGACGCCGCCCGCTCGATTCCTTCGAGCCTGTTCTCCATGATAGACTTGCAGTATACGTTCATGCTGCAGAGCTTCGGGCTGATACGCTCCAACACGCTGAAGGAATTCATCTACAGGCGGCCCAGCTACTTTGCGATGCACCAAAGTCGGAGGCC
>JAZQGX010000061.1:0-16709 GCA_045540275.1 Kiritimatiellia bacterium
TAGGACGTTCACCATCGCAAGGAGCGTCTTTGTGTGATATTACACTTTCCCAGCATCGCCGAGCTGCATTCTTGACATAATTGGGAACAATCGTCCATACTCGTCCAACACCATTCCTATGCAACGAACGAACAAACACCTACCTAACGTACATAAGCAAAAAAACTTCATCAGCAACAACGCTCTGTGCGACGCTTTATAATTCGTCTGCCTTGTCAAAAAATCCTTATTAAAGGCCATCGCATTACTTGAAAAGCCTTCTCACCATATTAACTTTGACCCACTCCTTTTCCGAAGAAGTCAAGACTATAGCCCACGCCATAAATGACAGAACCAATGCCGTACCTGCCGAAACAGCAATAACACGAATCAGCGACTGATGCATATTTGCGGCAATAACCATCCCCACTGCGAACGACACACCTCCTGTAACAGCAAGCGGCATGAGTATTGATCTTATCCAGGCAATGACGGATAACCCAACTAGACTTTGCCCAAAGTAGAGTAAAGACACAATCGTACCTACCCCCACAATAACAAACGCCCACCCCACAGAAACAGGGGACATTCCAAACCTTGCGAATATGTACACAAGCGGGACGGAGAACAGCAATATTCCGCCCGTCACAACCTGATACATTGCAATCTTGCCCTTCGCCATTATCGCCGGCATATACCCAGCTGTGAGTTTTGACAGCCAAAAGACAATAATAATGCATCGGCATAGTTCAGCAGCAAACGGCGGGCGCTGTTTTAGCCACAGTTGCAGCACTTCGTCTATCTCAAGAAACAGCGGTATTGAAAAAAACATGGCAAGGAGCGAACCGAACTTGCAAGCCTGAAACACCAAGCTCTGCACCTTTTGGCGAGAGCCACCACCCTCTGCCGCAGTGACTGCGGGTATGAGAGATGTCACCATAGCGTTTGAGAGCGATGTCGCCTGTGCCGACAACTGGTTCGCGATGTTGAACGAACCGTTTATCTTCGTGCCATAGAAGAGATTTATCACTATCGCAGCACCCTGATTGCGTAGCATTCCTCCCGCACATCCAAAGAGTTGCCAACCAGAAAAAGCAAAAAGTTCCTTTATTTGACGCCAATTCTTCCACAATTGCGGACGAACCCTACATGGAGCAAAATCTCGCCGTGCACGTAACATCTGAACAATTGTAATGAAACTCATTATGCACATCGAATAGAACGCATAATATATTAGACGGTCTCCATTGTAGGACGCAATGGTGTAGGCAAATATAAACATGAATAGGGTCTTCGCACATTCCCATACTACCATCTCCGCAAAACGTTGCCAAGACCAGAAGAACGAAAGGTACGGTATCGAAACCATGTTGACGAACGTGGTGACGAGGGAAAATGTAAATACGAAATAGCAAGCGCCCAATCGACTTTCTGGTATCGCCAACCAATGCCCGATTGCGTAGTAGCCGATAGGTGCGCCAACCGCAATCA
This sequence comes from Kiritimatiellia bacterium, assembly GCA_045540275.1. Classification (GTDB taxonomy): domain Bacteria; phylum Verrucomicrobiota; class Kiritimatiellia; order RFP12; family UBA1067; genus RGIG8368. The sequence goes on from JAZQGX010000061.1 coordinate 1,471, forward strand.
GGGCGAGTGGCACGACGGTGTGAACGCAGAGAGCTGTATTGAACCATTGCGTTAGTTCCTCGCATTCGTTGTTTGGTTCAATGTGGTGTTTACCGATGACAAATGAATAATAGCGTCCTATGCTCCCCCCAAGAACCGTATTGAAGAAAGATATGAATGTCAGCAATGCCCCAACCACCCCGACAAGCCCAAAATCGGACAGCCCCAGCCCGTTCACGACCCAGCGACTGCTGAAAAGTGCAAACACCACGGAAAACACCGTCCGCCCGTATGTGGCAAGCGTGTTGAACACGATTCTCTGTGATGGTGTAAGTTTTGGCATATTACTACTTTCTGCCGACAATCCTCTTTACGAATCGCTTGACTTGCATTACCTTCCTTCTGCGCTCGCGCTTTGCAAAAACAGTTTTGGCAAGGCTTGTCGCCATCTGAAAGTTACCGTCCATCAACTTCTGCATCCAACATTTGTCTTCTGCATCCACATCGTCAATCACTCCACCGTCTAGTAAGAAATTCGTCTTTTTGGCCAGGCCGACAAGCCCAACACATTCGGCATCATTGCGCTTAACTTGAAGAACATCTCGCATGACATCGGTGAATGTACACGAGAGGTAAAGCTTTAACGACTGTTCCATTTCCTCAGAAAGCGTATGTGCCCGATAGTAACTCTTGACATATTCGATGGCCTGTACAACACCTTCCATGTATGCGCAAGGAACTCTCCCCGTCGTGGCCTTTGGATTACGCCGCCAAAAATAGAGCGGCTGACATATCTTGACCAAAGACTTGATTCTATTCGCGTTCACGATATTATACGCAAGGTCATCACTACCCCACACGCATTCAGGCAGAGGATGTCCTTCTATGATCTGCCGCCGATAGACATGACTCCAGACCGTTATGTTCATCTTCTGTGCAAGATACCACTTTAATATGTCCGCCCCCTTGAGCAGGTTTGCCGTATTCAAAACCTCGGTTGGCTCATAAAATGGATAGGATTTCGCTTTGAACACCGCTTTGAAGGACGGACGGAGCACCTTGCACTCGCAAACATCTGCGGACGCCGTCTCCATCGTTTTTACCGCCAGCTCAAGCCATTGAGGATGCAGAATATCATCCTGGTCGACAAATGTAATGTAGTCGCCTTTGGAATGACGGAAGCCGAAATTTCTTGCTGACGCAAGGCCACCATTTGTTTTTTCTACAAGCTTGAATCTGTCATCGTCTCTTGTCCGCGAAACGGCATACTCTATGCACTCTTGCATTGGCGATCCGTCGTTAACGAATATACATTCAAAATCCGAAAGCGTTTGCGCTTGGATGGATTTGATACAATCCCCAAGACAGCGTATGTCGGCATTGTAGAGCGGCAGAATGACTGAAACTTTATGCACGACGATCCCTATCCATTATCTGGTTAATCTTTGTTGCATCGCCCCATACTCCTGGGGAGTCGTATGGGCGATCTGGGAACGCCCCATAGTCGAGAGAAATCTTCAGACTGTGGCTTTTAATGAAATTCTCAACAGCCTCTCCAAGAGACAGCGGAACACCGGAACAGCAGTTTATGATGCCGTCCGTTTCCGTCTGCATGACTGTGACGGCAATTCGCTCTGCCAATTCTTCCACATGAAGAAAGTCATATTTGTTCTTGCCAGATGTAAATGGGAAAGTCTCTTTCCCAGACTCAGCCGCCTCAAGAAGCTTCGTGAAAATCGAATGGTTGAAATGGTCGTCTCCGTAGATATAGAATCCTCGCAACCATTGAAATGTTATCGGCTTGTTTTTAAACTCAACCGACAAAGCCTGACGCAACGCATTCTTGGCAATGCCATACATGGAAAGCGGGTTACACGGAGAGTCTTCGTCTATCGCACCTTCCCAATATCCGACTTCGTGCATAGTCCCCATAACCGCAACTTGCTGAATTCCTCGTTCCGTCATCTTTTTGACAAAGTCAAAATGATGATGAAGATTCGCCAGATGGCTTGTTGCATTGTGTACAAAACCATCTTGCCAGGCGAGATGCAAAAGCACATCGCACCTTGGCAGAATATCAACAAAGCCGGCGTCATTGAGTATGTTCCCGACATAAACCTCCGCCAATTCTGGGATGCCCCGGTTGACCATATCAACGGCAACAACCTTTACACCGCGAGAAAGCAGACTTGAAATGACGTGCCTGCCTATATAGCCAGACGCGCCAGTGACCATTATCGACTTTATGTTTTCCATTTTCTTTTCTCCTTACCTGCCACCAAGCATAATTGAATACGCTTTCGGCCATTTTTGTCTAAATGTCAATGATGCAACAACGAGAAGTGCCGTTGTCCCAACCCATATTGACAAAACAGCAAGAGTTCCACATCCCATGGGAATCGAATTGCACTTTACAACCACAAACGACACAGGAATCAATGGGATGAACTGAAACATATAGATGAAAAACGAAGTAGATAGAATGGGACTACGAAGAATCGAGCGTAACCGGTCAGCCATGATGTCATAAATCGTAAAGATAAATACTAAACCCGCCGTTATACTCATGGCCCTACCAACAATCGCAAAATCCTCCGGCATCCAGATGCGGGCAGCAACACCAAATATAAGCATAAGCAGAAAACTAACGTAGCACAAACGTTTTGAATTTCTTGATGGATGCCAGTACACTATACTACTTGAAAAATATGCACCCAAGATGAACCAGAAAAGCCCTTCAAGGCTGAAACCGCTCCTGAAGAACTGAACATTGGAAAGCGGGGATGCCCACAATACAAATGTTGCAGCAATCACAACCGCGCCAATCTTCTTATTCCTTACAACAAACCAATAGACCAGCGGTGACATAGTTATAAGAACAAGCAAGTTTCGAACAAACCACAACGAACCGACAAGTGGGAATTTTGTGAAATCTACGCCAAGTGCAAGATATGCACACCGACATACTTCGTGGGCTAATACAGAAGCCGGATAGCCATGCCATACGACTGATGCCATGGTTTTTGCAATTGAAATCACCAATGCGAGAATATTCGCAAGAAGGAATGGTATCAGCAACGTGCGAATCCTCTTTTTCAATACTTTACAATACCACGTCAATCCCGTTTCGTAATTTCTAAACAGCAAAAGCCCACTAACAAAAAAGAAATACGGAACAGCAACACGGGTAAACGTGTCTAAGACTACCTCAACGCACCACCAGTCGAGCGAAAATCTCGCAAACTCAGGATGCGGCACATGAATCAACACCACTAAGCCTGCCGATACAAACGACAGCACCTTTAGTTTATTAGAGAGATATTTTGGAACCTTCTCAGTACGCATTTAACTCTCCCTCTTATTAAAAGAAAATGCACGTTTTAGTTTTAGCATGGGAATAATTGCGTGTGTGGGAAGAATTTTTTCCAACCCAACGACAATATGCGCAAATGCACTATCGCTTATAGGGATACCCCCCCTATCCGCATGACGCGTTTTCAGAATTTTATAAGCTTCGCCCGTGTATGTATCATGTCCGTGTCTCAATTCCTCCTTCACAAGCCAACGAAGATAATCGCTTCTATGCGCTCTATAATATTCCACATCAAAAACATCCTTGAACGCATCAAGCACTTCAAGGGCGTCTAGCGTAACAAGCGTACGCTTGCATTTTGAACATTTCATGCAATTGGGCCCCCTATCATCAGTACAAACATGGAGATATTTATGCGCAAGTGGGAATGATGCTACATCACGTGTCTTTGACACACGTGACTTCGCCCCGCCTTCGGGATGAAATCGCAATTGTCGTGAGGAGAATGCATTAAGAGACAATAGATCGTAACATGCCGAATCGTGGTCATTTATGTGACACAAGGAGAAATACGAAAAATCATGCCCCCATGACGAATAGTAATACGTCCGCCAGAATTTCTGCAAGGCCAAAACCGTGGATGCATTTACGTATGTATTTGTCAAATCGAAGAAGTGGCAATTCCACCAGCCAAAAAGCGATGCAAGATTGGAATTAATTTCAACAAGTTCAAGTCCAACTTCCGCGGCAAAATCTCTAGCCCGTGCACACTTCCATTCAAACTGCCCCGCGCCGCGATTTGGTTCATAGGCTCCCACATTGTTTAAAACAAGATGGGTAAGGTTATGCCCCTTATAGCCAGAATTCAAATGGTGCAGTATCGAGTGCATCGAATCTATACCAAGAGAGGCTCCTGTGCCAACTGCACCCAAATTGGGAAGTTCGCAAGAATCTACAGTTGCAAAAATCTTTGTCGCATACAAATCATGACAATGATCAGAAAGTGAAGGTATGAGATATGTCCGCAAATTGTATAAGATTTCTTCGCCAACGGGAGCTTCGCATCTTATATCCAACCCATTAGACATAGCAAAACGAAGACAGCACACAAGAAATGCATCACTTCGCTCGTAACACAGATACTCACCATACGACTTACTTACTTCTATAAACACCTCTGAACTTCCATATGGAATGGGTGCGTCCACAAACGCAACAAGCCGAATCTTGCCGCCAAAAAGTTCTACCCTAGGGCTATGAATAAACAATTCCCCCTTATAGCCACTACTGACTTTCGTAAGCACCATAGGAATTTTACCTCCTTTTTTGTTTTATAATGCAAGATTCCTTAAATACTCACCGTATGCAGACTTTCCATAACTTGATGCCAATACACTGAGATTCACTCCATCAATCCACCCTTTTGACCAAGCAATCTCTTCAATGCAAGCTATCTGCAGGCCTTGGCGATCAATTAATGCTCGGACAAAGTTAGTGGCATCGGCAAGGGAAGCATGGGTACCAGTATCAAGCCAGGCAAAGCCTCGCCCCATAGTCTCCACTGCCAAACGACCCTCTTCGAGATACTGGCGATTGAGATCGGTTATCTCGTATTCGCCGCGAGCAGATGGTTGAAGCACGGCAGCCTTTTCAACAACATCGTTAGGGTAGAAGTAGAGCCCAACAACTGCGTAGTTGGATTTCGGCTTGGCGGGCTTCTCTTCGAGTGAAATGGCGCGGCCAGTAGAATCAAATTCAACTACACCATAACGTTCAGGGTCGCTGACGCGGTACCCAAAGACGGTTGGCTCGTTACGCGAAGTCGCCTTTTTGAGAAGGCTCGGCAGATTCGCTCCGTAAAAGATATTGTCGCCAAGAACAAGGCAGGCATCGTCGTCGCCAAGGAACTCACGACCGAGAACAAACGCCTGAGCGAGTCCATTTGGAACTTCTTGAACTTTATAGGAGAACTTCATGCCAAGCTGGGAACCGTCGCCAAGGAGACGCTCAAAGTTGGGCAAATCCGTTGGTGTCGAAATTATCAGTACTTCGCGAATATCCGCCAGCATCAACGTCGAAAGCGGATAGTATATCATCGGCTTGTCGTAGACAGGCAGGAGCTGTTTGGAGACAACCTTCGTGAGGGGATGCAACCTCGTCCCCGCACCGCCAGCAAGTATGATGCCTTTTCTCATGTGAGTTCCTCCCATGGTTCAATGTCCTTCAATAACGGATGCTTCTGATCCTTCGGAGAAAGCGTCAAGGGCACTCCGACGTCTGGCCATTCGATTCCCAGCGCCGGATCGTCGAAGCGCATGCCGCTGTCGGCTTCGCGGCAGTAGAGGTTGTCGCACTTGTAGCTGAAGAGCGTATTGTCCTCGAGGACGATGAATCCGTGGGCAAACCCGCGCGGAATATAAAACTGGCGGCGATTCACGGCGGAGAGAGTTACGGCGACATGCTTTCCGAATGTCGGCGATCCTTTGCGGATATCAACCGCCACATCCCAGACGGCTCCGCAAATTACGCGTACAAGCTTCGCCTGCGTATGCGGCGCGGTCTGCCAATGAAGCCCCCTCACGACTCCCTTTGACGAAAAGCTTTCGTTGTCCTGAACGAAGATGTTGTCTATCCCCACCTTGCGGTACCGCTCGGCGTTGTACGTTTCACAGAACCAGCCGCGTTCGTCTCCAAACACGTCAGGCTCCACGATCTTGACGCCCTCAATTTCTGTCTCGATGACTTTCACTGCAACTCCTTCTCAATTTGGGCATACGCCATCCCCGAACTCAAGCTGCATGAACTCTTTGGGGGTTCAACAGGGTCACACTTGATTACCACAGTAAATTGCCACAGTAGTTTTCATTTTCCACCGCAGCAATCCTGCAGCGAATTGATTTCATTGCATAAGCCAACTACTCAATCACCGTCATTCCACCAACCACGCCCTACAATCCAAACACTTACCTAAGTCAAATAGGACACTTAAGCGTATAATCGTCTGCAACTTATTGTCGCTACTCATCACTTAGCAGCTTCTCCAATACCGAGAATGAGCCTCGTGATCTTGCCCGAAGTGAGTTTAGCCGATCCATTTGTATTGCTAACTTATAGATCGGCAATCCGTCGCGCCCAGTTGAAGCTTTGAGTACATTATATTTAAGCATGACCGGCAATATGACTGATTCATATTCAGAGTAATGTACGCCTAACTTTGTGCGCAATAGATTTTCTGTTATAGACATCCTTTTATTAAATAAATTTATTACTTTAAAGAATAGAAGAATAGAATCATCCTCTTCAAAATCAGGCTCTGCCTCCCTCAATACCTCACCATGAATCAATGCGCCGGCAGAACGTAATTTGCTTTTTATCAAACCAGGAATGCGCAACTCATTGACATCATCCTCTGTCTCGATTTGCAACAAGTGAGGAATACTCTCATCATCAAACTCAACATTCACGAGGCATCGCATCCCCTTTGGCATCTTCAGTAACGTTATTTCGCTACTTTCAAATTGTAATTTGGACCCGCTAAATGACTCCGCATGCAATTCTTCAAAAAAGCACCCTTTGAAGGTTGCGCCCTGTAGCTTTATGTGATCCAAAACACGAGAAGCACAATATAGATTTTCTAGCACAATAGGCTCTTGACACGAATCATATTGTACTAAGAGTAATTCGCTAATATTTTGGTTAATAAATGTTGAGCGAGACAGAGTTTTCACCAAATCACGCATTTTTCCTATTATTTTCTCACATGATTCATCTTCGCGGATCCTTCGTACGCATTCACGGGCTGATTCGTACGGATAGATTCTTCGATCCATATCTTTTCTAATAGTCCAAGTTATATCATTTCCTCGCAAAGTGTTGTATAACGAAACGCCAAGAAAGAAGTTATAAAAATCAACATGGCAAAAGCGCAATCGTCGATTGCCGGCCGGGGACAATAGGACATGATGGATGATTCGCTCCTTGCACTGATGAACCACATCTGGACGACGGCCCATATCTTCACAAACCAATTCAGTAATATCCATCAATGTCTCATGGCTTAGAGAGTCACAATCTGTGCGCCATAATTCGTCTGCAATGGCAGTCATCAACTGAAAATGCTCTTCCTCTGAAAGTAATGGCTCTGGCGTTTTATCCTGTGTTATCCATTTAGTCTTTTCTCGCTCTATCAAGAATCGAACAAACCGGAAGACGGCGTCTTGCGCTGAAAAACCATTAAACAAGTCAATTATTCGCGACTCATCCCAAGCCTCATTCCCTCCAATTGAATCGTACCATTCCCTGATTAACATATGCGCTAAAACAGCACGCGTCAAAACTGGATGGTCCTCGCCAAGAGCTCGGCCAAGCAACGAACGGTACTGTTTGGCCTCTCCTTCAGACCACCCGTAATTTTTCATTAGTTCAATAAATTGAGAGCTTCCCCATTTTTTTAACTGTACCTCATTTAATTCAAACTCGTAATCGTTTTGCAATCCCGAAAATGCTATCCTTGACTTTAAGTTTGTATATGCATAATAGGCAGTTCGTGTAGAAAATACAACTTGGCCGCAAGAGTCAAAATCTCGGATCAAACTTCCGAGCGACGAGATTACATCTCCTTCCGCTCCTTGGACCGCCATTTCTTCAAAACCATCCAATCCCAAGACCACAACACCCCTCTTGATCAGCTCCATAAAACCCTCAAGATAACATGCGTGATATCGATAAGATCGAGACAAAGTTCCCAGTATTACTTCATCTAGACGCAAAAAAGGTCTTCCGCCCAGTTCGATTGGGACAAACAATTTGCGCTGTTTCCTTTCCAGATAATCTTGCGCAATTTTATGCGCAAGGTAATTCATAATTACTGACTTACCTTCGCCAGCCTCAGCTGTAATATAATATACAGATGTGCAAAAATTTTGATGCTTCACGATGTTATTATATAATTCTTCTGCAACATCGCTTACTTCACAATTAAACTCGGACACATCATATTTTGCAGGGATAGGTATATAATGACCAAGAACTGTCATTGTTCGTTCGCAAATAGCCTTAGCCAGCAAATCTAGCCTCGCCAATCGATTTACGATCCAGTTCCAAGCCAAAGAATCTGCAACGCCATCTTCTTGACATATTAATTCCCCATTCTTTCCTCGCTTCAAACACAAAGAATATTCTGCATCCCCTATTGTAAATGTCACAAAATCATTTTGCACATCAATATCATCTGGCGATTGCAAAAAAAGCGAGACTGTTTTAAGGAAATCTTTCTTGTCCATAACATACCCTTTCTTCAGAGCTGAACAACTCGATAATTGGAAACGAAATCATCTATCATTTTCTGCGCATCGTGCACATATTTTAAATATGTCGGTGTTTTCATTCGTCTAAGATGGATTAGCGATTTGCCACGCGCGACAAGATGGAATATTACTGGGATAAAATCATCATCATCACTCGCCAAAACCAATCGAACCGTTTCTTTGAGTCCCAAGGTAAATGCATCTACGCATAACAACGAGTCAACCAATTTCTGTTCTGAGGTTGAGACATACTGGACCTTGTGATTGCAAAAATGGCACTTCCGCTTTTTGATTAGTGTATGAAGAAAATCATAATGCTCTCTAGCCTCATCACAACAGACCTCTTGTCGAGTACCAACGACAAGTTTATATGAAATTTGTTTTCGCCGATATGTTCCAACATAAAATAATCGCGGATTATCACACGGTGCTCGTGCTATGGTAACTTTCACGAGATGTTTCTTACGCCATCTAATAATTGTCCCGGGAATAACCCTCAAAACTTCTTCAGCAAGCCTACTCATTTTATTGGTAACTTGTTGCATTTCCCCTTTGTAATCAACAACGAGTTCATCCCAGCCGCCATATAGCCTTACATCAAAGACATATTTTTTTATATCATCCAATACGCCATCTAAAAGTAAATCCACAATAGCTAGTATAGAATGCATTGCCTCTGCAGGCTTACGTATTACATTGTCGAAATCAATTAATATTGAGACATTTTCATCCATGGTCATAAATCTCAACCAGAATCTTCTGATACCTATCGGCGCAAAGGGTCAGACACTTCCGTATATGCTTTACTGTATAAGCTTATTACACATTCAACTCTACGGCAACCTCGCCGCATCCCCGCCTCATTTTACAAGCCAACAACTCAATCACCATCTTTCCACCAACCCCGCCACACACTCCAAACTCACTCTTCCCCAACGCCGCCAACACCCACCAGCCAACAAACACCCCGCACACAACCGCACACAAACCCCGCCCGCATGTGGCAACAGTGTTCAGTAAGATTCGACGGTTAGGGGACATCAGCTATTTGCCTCACCTTTCACTTCCTTGTAAAGTTCTTCAATTAAAAATTCATCTCTACAATTGTTTCTCATTGATTCCAGCCTAGTGATCAATTCCTCTCTTGTGAAATATTGAGGCCAGATTCTACCCAAATCTTTAAGCCTCGCATAAGAAGCATCGCACTTTGACAAATATTTTTTAACCGGGTTCTCATTATAAGGGAATCCGCCGTATCGCCAAGTTAAAACCAACGCTCTAGCCAAGCATTCCTCATCATTCTGCTCTAACACCCAACGCCAGAATGAATCAATGTTGTCTCTTGTCAATTCAACATCTATAGGCTCATTTGTTACCGACTCAAAAAGCGCAAGGTATGCGTTTACAAACTCGGGATAATTCTTATCTTGAATCCCAAGACATGCCAAACTTTTCCGCGTCTCCACCATTTTCAGCCGTTCCGCACCATCAAGAAATGATACGGCCGAAAGGGTCTTAAGCTCTTTAAGAACCTCTGATCCACTCTCTATCCGTTTTGCAACAAAGGCATCTAATTCAGCAACGGGGCAGCACACATTTGCCAATTCCCAGCACGAACGATACGCAGCAAGAATCCTCATCATCGTTTCCGGAGCAACGCAATCTTGCTTGACAGACTGCACCTGAGACCGATTACTTGTTCTCAACACTTCCTCAATAGATATTGCAATAGCACATGATCTTCCCCAGTCGATCGGCTCATTGTGCCCCTTCGATTTTGTCCGTAAGAACGCGGCGTAATCACTCCATCTCGTTATATTTTTTAGAATTCGACGCGATGCATCAGACAAATAATCCTTCGCCAATGCATCAATCTCTATCATATCCCTTTTGTATGCATAGAATTCATCCCAATATACAACCTTATCTGGCACATTATCCAAGCCAACAAGCGCACCTGTTATCTTATCAACAATTTCAGCATCTGCTGCACTCATGGATTCAAATGCAGTCAAAACACAATAGTGGAATCCTTCAGTGTCATACAACTTACACAAGGATGCCGCATCTCCTTTTTCAAGAGCCTGCTTTACCAACAAATCCAACAACACACTAGTTGCTTTTTTCTTATCTACCTGAAATACAAGTTGCGCAATTGATAACTTGTGTTCATAGCCCTCAAGATATACCTTCTGATATTTGCTATTTGCTATGAATTTCCCATTAACAATCCATTCCTCTATTTTCTCTGTATGCGGTATGTGATCATTCCACGAACAAGCGTAAAGAACCACATCCTCAAAAGGAACCTCATTCAAAAACATGTTATGTGTTTGAGCTATCCTATTGATTATAGAAATCATCTTACGAGGAGTTAGCTCGGCTTTAGGCAAAAGAACATCAACAAGGTTTCTTGCCACTAAATATTTATCATCGGCCGATTTATCCTCGCCCGCCGAGAGCATAAACTTCTCCTTAAAAAAAGAATCCCATTCCGAAAACAATGGTAAACTTACCCTGTAAACTAAGTCAAATGTTCGTGAAGCATAGTCTTCCGCACAGAAAGTCTTGCAAGTGGATAATTTCATTGCCGTCTCTAATTTAGTTGAGTCATAAGGTACAACAACCTTCAAATTAGTCGGACGTTTACATCTATCTCCTGCAAAAATCACATGAATTGTTCCAAGAAAATCCGCTACCTCTTTCGGCATAAGCCTATCTACATTGTCAAGCACAACAATCAAGGTTTTCTTCTTAAGCTCTAGCAACAATTCCCCAAGAAACTTAGTAAAACAATGAACAGATGGGTCATATACATGCGTCCACTCTGTTGCCTTGTAGTCAATCTTTTTTTCCTTGAGCAGCCACAAGGATCTTGATAATGCAAATCTAAGACTGCCTCCTTTGAACCAATTATAGCCGACAGAACAAATAAACGCACCAGTGCCTAAAATTATCGGTATTGACTGAATCACACCTTTGTAACATACTGATGAGCACGAATCTGATATCAATTTCCAAAACGGCGTAGAAACGAACGATAGCAGATAGATTAAGATTGGCCAGTTTAATTCAGGCGTTGTTTCTCGTGCGGTATCTTTTCGCGCTCCTGTCAATTTCGCAACCTTCTGACACCATTCACCGAGTACCAAACCCTTTACACACAGAAACTCCACCAGTTCCTCAAGAAACATCTTTCTAGAAAGATCCTGACGATGCCCCCATGCATCATATTCAAACAAAACATATTCCGAAGACGTCGTAAGTCTCTCCTTAACCATTCTGATAACATTGCTCTTTCCTGAACCCCACACACCTTTTAAACCAATAAGCGAAACTGGATAAGAGCATTTCCGATCTCTATCCCAAAACAATAAATCAGGGGTCTTTATCTGACGAACTACTTCGTCAACGATTCGTTTGCTGGCACCACCATCAAATGAATCTTCTCCAGTCGGCTCATTTAGAAGTAATTTCACGGCTCAACAGATAGTCATTTACATTTGTGATCATCAGTTTCCATGGAATCAGCCCATATGGGCCCAGGAGGGTCTGACATGATTGCCACAGTAAATTACCACAGTAGTTTTTCCTCCCATGGTGCCCCATCGACGCATTCGCACCGCATATTGCCATCCACAACCGGCCACAAACCCTTCGATTTATCTCTTCGCATATCGTTTATTCGCACCCCTGGGGGTGAGGAGGTCTTACCCCTAGGGGTGAGAGGGCCTTATCCCTAGGGATAAGAGGGTGTTACCCCTAGGGGTAGCGAGACGGCGCCCCCCGGGGATGACATCCATGGGGAAACAATAGGGAATACAATGGGGTCAGACCCCATGGCAAAGAAGTCGTTCATTTTCGGAATGCCTTCAGGTAACTTCCACACGCTCCACATGTTCTACACGGCTATGACCGAGCTACCGGAATATAGCTGTAGACTGTGCGATCCATACGCGGAAACGAAGAGCCGTCGTGTGCCGCCGACCACAAGTCGCCGATCAATTTTGTCGCGACCGCAAGGCGCTCGGAGTCATCAAGGGCCAGAGCCCAGGAATAGTCTTCCTTCTCGTCTTCCATTCTCAGCACTCTCACGGTCTTCGTCATTTCCTGCAGCCCTCCAGTATCTCTACGTCAGCCAGGTCTTTTGCACGACCCGAAGCCTTCTTGTTGGCTATCAGATCCTCAAGCGAGATCAGCCGAACAGGAATGCCGTCTATTGTCTTTGGTACTGCTCGTGTGACGGCATCCGCATAACTCACTCCGCTTATCTTCGAGATGATATCCACTCTGCACGGCGCGACCCCAATCTGAAATATCATGCCATACTCTGCGAAATCCTCTGGCTTCATTTCCGACACAGGTGCACCAAATTCGGCAACAGCGGCATAGACTTTTTTTGCATTAGCGGCATCAGCAAGTATCCAAATGTCCAAGTCCACGGTCGCACGGATATAACCATACATATTGACAGCCCAGCCGCCGACCAGTATGTAGTCGACGCCTGCCTTATTCAGGCACTTGAGCATATCTATATAATCTGCATTCATTAGTGATATTATACCATATCCGACCTTGGAACTTCAACCACGTCGACGCCCCTACCGGCGCCATATTCTTCTTAATCCTGTCAATCTTGTAAATCCTGTCTCAAAGCTTCGGGGTCTGTCCCCACGCCCTTGGGATCCGTCCACGTCGGCAAAATGAGCGCGCGAAGCGGGCTTTGCATACTGCTTTTTGCGAACACGCGCATTTAGTTTCGTGAACATGCGTATTCAGTTTCGTGAACATGCGTATTCAGTTTCGTGAACATGCATGTTCACGATTGCGGATATGCATATTCACGATTGCGGACATGCGTGTAAAAATCTACAGATCAGTCTCGGTAGAAACCCTGATCTGACAAATCCGACCAGCGCACATACATTTCCTGATAATGCATCTTGATGAATTCGCGGATTCCCGCCACCTCACGATCTGTCAGTCGTCCGCGCTCCGCCACCTTCGTTTCGCCATCCGCCATCACAAAGAACTTGGCCGCGCTCGCTTCCGTCAGCCTGCCATCGCTCGCATGAACATGCATGGCCTCAACAATGCAATGCGACGTGAAATAGAGGTAGTAGCCGTAGACCTTGAATGCAAAATATTTCGGCATCGGACTAGCCCATGAATTTTTTGTTTTCAAGGAAATAACGGCGCGCAACCGCAATGTCGATATCATCCATATTGGTCTCGCATACCTCGCCGCTCTCAGAGAAAATCGTCGCTTTCCCGGTACGCAGATTCAACGCCCTGACGCCAGCCTCTCCTCGGACAAATGCGTAGTCATTGACGATAAGATCAGAGGCGTCCGCCAGTTCCCTGGCCTTTGCTTCAGGCATACGACACCTCGACTTTCTTGATGGGCGAAAGAAATTTCTGGACGTCCATGCACAGGTTCTGCAAGATCGGGATAAGATCGATATATTCCTCCTCCGCGCGCCCGTTATAGCGCGCCACGACTTCCAGATACCCGTTGTCCCACTTGTTGACTTTCTCGTACCGATCCAGGCGCGGCGATGTCGCAAAGCGTATGACATCCGCTCCATACGCGAATGACGTATAGTTTCCTTTGCTGGAAAGCGTCGCTATGCCGTCGACATCCATGAAAATCTTGCTCTCGATACGTTTCTTAATGTCCGTATTATACCATTTACGGTTTCGCGCCGTCAATGACCGACACGCGGCGGACTCCGTCTGGAATCTGTCCCCGTGGTTTGCAAAAACGCTCCGCGCCCGTCGAGTATGCAGACAGACTCGACCGCGAACCCATCCCGTGGGCGCCGACAGGTGATGAACTTCCGCGCATAACCTGATGTAGGAGGGAATAATATATCAATTGGTTCGCAGGCAAGAAATTTGCGCAAACCCGTTTTGCGGCGTGCTGCGCAGAAAAAAGGTCCTGCGGAGCGCGTGTTTCTGCGTGTCCCGGCCCCGCCGCGCCACACGCGATTTTTCGGCGATCGCCCTTGATTCCGTTCAAATGATTTGATATATCGTTTCTCGCGTCCCGGCGAACCGCCGAAAAAGCGGCTCACCCGCAACGATTTGCGCCCTGGCGAACCGCCGAAAACGCGACTCGCCCGCAACGATTTGCACCCCGGCATCCCGCCGGAAAAGACGGCCGCGCCTAGGCATCGGCAAGAATCTGCTGCCGCAGCACGGTGAATTCGTCCGCGCTGATCAGGCCACGCTTCTTCGCCTTTTCCAGCTCTCTGAGCCGCGCGCAGAGCGTGGGCCGCCCGCACGCACGGCTCCGGCCCGCGCCTCCGCCCGCGCGCATCCCCGCCATCCCCGCCGTCCCCGCCCGCGCGCCGCCGCCGAGCGACGGAATCGCGGAGACGGCCTGGCGCAGCGCGTCCTCGCTCGGATGGTAGTAATGGCGCGTCATCGCCGTCGACGCATGGCCGACGATCGACTGCACCGTCGCCAACGGCACGCCCGCGTTCACCGCGATGGACACGAACGTGTGGCGCAGTGAGTGGAAGGTCGCCAGCGGCGTGCGCCGTTCGCGCCCCTCGAGGCGTACGCTCGTCTCGATGTTCGCCGCGCGGAAGATCCGTTCGAGCCGGCGGCTCACCCGCCACCGGTGCCGCGCGAAA
>JAZQGX010000062.1:0-2725 GCA_045540275.1 Kiritimatiellia bacterium
AGTTTCCTGGGGCCGAAAGGTCTGCTGGGGGTATGGTCTTCGACGACAAACGGAGTGGAGTATATTGTAATACCTTCGCTGTTTACGTATTATGAGCCGGGCAAGACATTTGATTCTCCGCTTTTTTCGTGGAGCGAAGAAGGAACGTTTAAGGTGCTTATGACGGGGCGTGGGGTTCACAATTCTTTTACCAACATTTGCATAACGCCGTTCATTGGTATGGTGTCAGGTACGGTCGAGGGCGAATGGCTCTTCCCCGTCTGGGATCGCTGGGGGCATGTGGAATACGACAGCCGGCTTGCGCTGCTGGACGGTGACAGGCTGCCGGACGCCAGTGACGGATGGTGGCATTCAGAGCGCAAAAAGAAGCTGTTTCTGCTGTTTGGGGAGGAGGGTTCCGTTACCTATAGCGGAAATATTAGCAAAGGTAAGCACCGCATACACCGCATAACGCACACCGAAAAGCAATGCTATATACCGCTGGCCTGCGAAAAAAAGCGCTGGGCGGATTACGACGTTGCCACGCGCAAGAAACTCGCAGATGGAACGTGCAACAGCCTGGATTTCTTGATAGGCAGCTATGAATGCAAAGTGGGTGGCGTTGAAGGCTTTGACAGCATTCAATGGAGCATCCCCGGCGAATCATGGCCGAGAATACTCTGTTACAAGTCTGATGAAAAGAACGGCGCGGAGTTTTTAGTATTTATGAGACCAATTTGGCAGGAGCATAGTGGCGCGAAACCCCGCAATGCCGAGAAGAAGGGCGAAGGACATACGCCGCAAAGAGTTGAGGAGGAATGTAAATGAAACGAGTGATGATAGTGATTACGATGATGTTGCCATTGATGACATTTGGCAGCCTGTTATCCGAACGGTTGGGGGAGATTTTCCAGTCGACGCGGGAAGGACCGGGTGAAGGAGTGGTTGAACCTGACGCGCCTCGAGTTCAATCGAAAGTTGGAGGAGTGGTATAATGCTTGAAATGTTTTTAGACAGGATTAACAGGATTGAGAGGAACGGGAGTATGAAGAAGAAAATCATGTTTGTCGCACTTGCAGTTGTTGCGATGGCGTGGTGTCCCACTGCGTATGCCGACGAGGGTAGCGATACAGTCGGATGGACACCGCTTGCGGTTGATATATGGACGTTGGGACGCACGAACGCGCACGTGATCGCTATTCCGCCGCGCGACTGGAATGTCGCTGGACTGTCACTTGGCGGATTGCATCTTGGCGGGAACCGATCCGTGTATGGTGCGCAGATAAATCTTGTCGCCGGATCCGCCAAGTCGATGTATGGTGTGCAGGCGGGGTTATTGAATTGCGCCGAGGAATGTTGCGCGCTGCAGTCTGGTGCCGTAAATGTATTTGGCGATGGCATGGGTTTGCAAGTAGGCGCATTCAACGGCATAGAATGCACTGTCGCACAGTATGGCTTGGGCATGCAGACTGGTGTATTCAACTTCATGGACTACTGCCATGGTGCGCAGTTCGGACTTTTCAATATCATGAACAAAGGCGGCGGGGCGCTGCAAGTTGGATTTTACAACGGGCCGTTGGTGATTTGTGCCGGCGGGCTAAACAGTGGAGCAGGGGTGCAGCTAGGTGTGTTCAACTATAGTATCAAAGGCAGATATCTGCAAATAGGCTTCATAAACACTGCCGATGATTCCGATTGTTTCCAGCTTGGAGCTTTGAATTACCACAACAATTTCGTCACGCCGCTCGTGGGTTGGTCGTTCAAATAGGCTCGACACAGGAATTCTAAAGGAGGAGCAGAAATGAAACGTCTAATGATCGTGATTGCGATGATGGTGCCGCTGATGACACCAGCCAGCCTGTTCTCCGAACGATCTGGGGAGATTTTCCAGGCGACGCGGGAAGGACCGGGTGAATTGGCGCTCGGATTGTTCTATGTTGGAGTGCTTATCCCGCCGGTTGGACTTGCAACGGTACCTGCCGGAATTGCTGTCGCTGCCGTAGATGAATTGGTCGTATCGCCTGTGGTCGATCTTTGCTGCCTGCCATACGACCTGGCGCAACCACGCCATGGCTTTGTCCTGCGCGTGCGCGATGCGGATGGCAAGCCTGTTTCTGGAGCGAGTTTCTTCGCAAATATGAGTACGCGTAGCCACATTGAGGACGTCATACGTGAGACGACGGATGAAAACGGCGAAATCTTCGTTCCGAAGTTGAACCGCGTCGCCTTGAAATTCGTGTCGATTTCCGCAGATGGCTATTACAGGTATCGTGAATATGACGGCCCGTGGCATTGCGTCTACGAGAAACAACCAGGCGACGACGGGCGGATCGTCCTGGATTTCGTCATGAAGAGGAAAATCCGGCCCGTTGAGAAAGTCAAGGCGGCAATTGAAATTCCCGATTCCTTACGATGGCAGTCGGCTGAGTTGTTCTTTGACTGCGAAAAGGGCGATTGGCTGCCGCCATACGGAAAAGGAAAAACGCCCGATCTGAAGTTGACAAAGACGTTTGAATGTAAAGATGATAAAAAGCCTCAGGCGGCATACCGGCAGACAATTCGCATCGAAACCGTCGGGAAGGGCAATGGCTTTCTTCGCGGGACGTGTAATTGGTATGATGGCATGCCGGGTACGTATCAAATGCCCGCCACGGTGCATTTTGACTACAAACCGGAACCCGCCGTCTATTGCTGGTACTGGGATGGTGACGGTTCGACGGGAACAAAGGGATTTGACAGATCGACC
>JAZQGX010000063.1:0-14989 GCA_045540275.1 Kiritimatiellia bacterium
TTCTTTCGGAGCCATTCCGCTCTGGACTAAATCCACGCCGGGAGCCATCAATTTGAAATCGATTTTGGCGAAACGGCGACACGCGATATCTGCAACCGCAGAAAATATCGACAAGGTCGTCTATTTTCCGTCTTGCATCAACCAGCGCATGGGCGGAGCCGAAGGCGAACGTCCGGTGGTTGAGGTGATGATCGAGCTTCTGGAGAAAGCCGGCATGGAGGTGGTGTTCCCGGAACGGATGGAACGCCTCTGCTGCGGAACGATATGGGAATCGAAGGGAATGCCCGATATTGCAGACCGCAAGACGGCCGAACTTGCCACTGCATTGGCCGCGGCTTCGGAGAATGGGAAATGGCCCGTGCTTTGCGATCAGAGTCCGTGTCTGTACCGTCTCCGTAAAAAAATCTCCGGCATGAAACTTTACGAGCCAGCAGAGTTTATCGAAAAATTCATCTTGGGACGGGTGCGCATCATACCCGTCGATAAACCCATCGCCGTGCATGTAACTTGTTCCATGCGCAAGATGGGGTTGACCGATTCGCTGATTCGGGTGGCGAAGGCTTGCACGCGGTCGGTGTTCGTGCCGGAAGAGGTCGGGTGTTGCGCCTTCGCCGGCGACAAGGGTTTTACTCATCCCGGCCTGAATGAATGGGCATTGCGCAAACTCCGCGGACAGATTAAGCGCGCGGGCGTGGTGCACGGATACAGCAATTCGCGAACCTGCGAAATCGGTTTGAGCACCCACTCCGGCGTGGTTTATTCAAGCATCGTCCATTTGGTCAACGATCTGGCAATGCCGATGGACGGCGCGGAGAAAAAGAAGTCCGCGGCGGTTGGATCAGGCGTTTGATTCGACGGTCGCTAAAGAGTTTACGATGAAAACGAACTATCATACGCACAGTACCTGGTGTGACGGACGGGACGACCCGGAGACGATTATCTCCAGGGCGATTGAGCTCGGGTTCGACGAGCTCGGTTTTTCCTCTCACGCCATGCTGCCCGAGGACGAGCTTGATTGGGTTCTCCGGCCGGGCAACATCGAAGCATACGCCATCCAGATAAGAAGCCTCGCGAAAAAATACGCTCCCCATATCTCCATCCTCTGCGGCGTGGAGGCCGATTATGTTAAATCCGGCGCCATTCCTGACCGGCTGACTTATGCGCAAATCGCACCTGATTACATCATCGGTTCGGTGCATTTCGCGGTCGCCCCCGACGGATGCCGGGTGCCGGTCGACCACACTCCGGAGCTGCTGGAAGAAGGTATCGAAAAACACTTCAACGGAAGCGCCAGGGATTTGATATGCGCATATTTTCAGCAGCAGCGTGACATGGTGGAGAATTTTGATTTCGACATCGTCGCACACCCCGATCTCGTCCGAAAGTTCAATGCCAGGCATCCCTTCTTCGACGAGGGGGCGCAATGGTATGTCGACGAGTTGGAGAAAAGCGCCAGGGCAATCGCCGGGTCGGGTAAATTCGTCGAGGTCAACACCGGAGCGATTTCCCGACGCTGGCTTGACGACGCATATCCCTCTCCGCTGTTCCGTCAAATGCTGCGGGAGATGGGTGTCAGGTTCCTGCTAAGCTCGGACGCGCATGCGGCCGCGGCGCTGGACGGAGCTTTCGACCGTTTTTCCGGAAGCGAAGATTTTTTGCAGACTCTTCCCGAACGAAAGGTTTAAATGCATGAGAGCATTGGATGACATTTTGAATGAAGTGAGGGCGAACATCGCCGAAGCGTGCCGCCGCGCAGGGCGTGCGTGCGACGAGGTGGAGATTTTGGCAGTGACCAAGACTCACGGCCCGGAGGTCGTCAGCGAAGCATGGCGGGCAGGATTGCGGATTGTCGCCGAAAACAAGGTGCAGGAGGCGATGTGGAAGAAGAACGAGTCTCCGCCCGGCCCGTCCTGGCATCTGATTGGACGTCTGCAGAGCAACAAAGTCCGCCACGCGTTGGAGACTTTTGACTGCATCCATTCGATCGATTCCCTGAAGCTGGCGCAACGAGTCAATTTCATTGCCAGCGACATCGGCGCGCAGCCTTCGGTCCTGCTCGAGGTCAATGTATCCGGGGAAAAGTCAAAGACCGGCATTTCGCCGGTGGAACTTGAGCCGACCTTGCTCCGTATTCTTGAAACCTGTCCACGCCTTTCGGTGGAAGGATTCATGACCATGGCGCCATTTTCTGAAAATCCCGAAGACTCGCGACCGTACTTCAGCCGACTTCGCGAACTCAGAGATTCAATGGAGTCGCTCTTCGGCATTGGTCTGCCCCGTCTTTCAATGGGGATGAGCGGCGATTACGAGGTGGCGGTCGAGGAGGGGGCGACATGGCTTAGGCTGGGAACGGTGTTGTTCGGAGAACGTCCGAAAATCAAATGCGCACGTACCGTCGCTGATGACGACGGATTTTTCGCCGGTGGCGGTCTAGATTCATATTCCGGAGCGGGACCGACGGTGAAAATATTGGATTGACCGGTTGCTGCCGTTTTAAGGAATGGAGAGTGTAACATGAAAATGAATATCCTATTTATTTCGCTGGCCTGCATTATCGGAATGTTGATAGGTTCATGGGAGCCGCACGCAAAAATCAGGGCCCTTGAGAAAGCCCTAGCCGAGAAGAGCAGCAAGAATAGAAATCGGGAAAGCCGATTCGCCGACATCGCCTCGTTCACGCGGCTGGCAAATATGCCCGAAAACGCTACGCGTCGCCGCCGGTCGTCGTCCCGGAGCTCCGGACGCGCCGCCGCTCCCGCGGTAAGCGCGATATCCACCAATGTCGTCGCTTCCTCCGGTCATGGCGAGACGGCTGCAACCAATTCGCCTCCTCCCGTCATGCAGAGCCGTCGGAAACGGAATAATCCGTTTGCCACCGAGACCGATTTTGAGAGCGCGCGTGAGGTGTGGATGACGCGCGCGAATCTGCTTCGTAGCCAGTGGAAGACCAAATTGAAGATGGATGAAGCACTTGCGGCGAACTTTGATGCGCAGATCGACGAGATGAACGCAAGACTTCTTGAAATCGCCAAAACCAGCGCGGATATACTCGCGCAGCAAAAGCGGATGACTCAGGAGCTGGGCATTTCGATGATGGGAAGCATTATGACGGCAATTGCCGAAACCTACGACCGCGGCGGAGATGGCTTGAGCCCGGAAATGCGCGAGCAGTTTTCAGAGTTGCCGATGCACGAGCTGATAGATCCGAATTCGATGATGCCGATGCTCGATGCGTTCGAAGCGGTGGCCGATGAGAATGTCGAACAGGAGGGTCGTCAGTGAGCCGGAGTCAGTTCAGCCGAATATGGCATGTGGCCGTTGGCGAGTTGCAGAATTCAATCAGGACACGCAAGGCGCTGGTGGTGCTCGCGCTCTATCTGGTGTTTTCCGTATCCTCGATGATAGGTACGATTTCAGTGTTTTCGAAGCTTGAAGGTGAGGTTGCCAATCTGTTGCAGCTGCCAAAGGCCGAACAGGTCGGTTCGATGTCGCAGCAGCTGTGGGAGTCGCCGGTATTCCTGCGCATGGTCAGATCGTCGGTCAAAGACCCGACGGTGTTTGAATATATCCGCGGATATCATCCGGTAGTGCTAGCGTATGCCTGGTTCGCTTTGTTTCTCGCGCCGCTACTGGCGGTGCTTTCCGCCGGCGGCCGGGTGTCGGACGAACTTCGAACCAAAAGCGCGCGATTCGCCCTCAGCCGCGTGAGCCGCACCGAATGGACTCTGGGCAAGTTTTGCGGACAGACGCTTCAGAATGCGATTGCGCTCGTGGTCAGCATACTTGCGGTATGGGCGGTTTGCATGATAATGCTCAAAGCGCACGTTGCATGGGAATTGTTCGCATCAATGTGCGAATGGGGGGTCAAGGTGTGGATATACTCGTTCGCATGGTTGGGGATAGCATCGGGAATTTCGCACATGACCGAATCCCCTTCGCGGGCGGTATGCTTCGGCATTCTGGCAATCGCCCTGTTTGCGGCGTTGCCGCCGTTGCTCCAACTGTCGGCTGACGCGTTCTCGCTGCCTTGGCTTGTCAATTTCAGTCAGCTATCGCCAAATTCGGTCAAGGATATGCTCTGGCGCGGCGGAACGATGACTTACTTGGTGGGAACCGTCCACTTTTTCGCATTGGGTTGCTTCTATCTTGCCATCGGGCATAGTGTCATGAAAAGGAAGGATATATGATTTCATACGCTTTGGAAACCCATGGTTTGGTGAAATGCTACGGCCAGCGCAAGGCGCTTGATGGTTTTTCTTTGAGCGTCCCACGTGGCGCGGTGATGGGATTGGTCGGAGAGAACGGGGCGGGAAAAACCACCTGGATGCTTTCGGTGGCAGGGCTGCTGCATCTGGATGCGGGGGAAATCAACATTCTCGGCCGCGGACCGTTTGACGCCGGTATCCATTCCGGGCGCATCTCAATTCTGCCCCAGGATTCGTTGCTGCCACAGAATTGCAGCGTCAGCAGTATGCTGTACCGTTTTGCCCGTATGCAGGGGCTTGACGATTCGGCTGCGCGGAAAAGCTGTGCGGCATTGCTGAAAGCGGTGGGGCTCGAAAATCGCGGAGGCTCCACGGTGGCATCGCTTTCGCATGGTATGCGTATGCGCTGTTTGATTGCCCAGTGCTTTATCGGCAATCCCGAATTGGTGATACTTGATGAACCGCTCAATGGGCTGGATTCGGTGCAGGCGCGTCGAATAAGGAACTTTATCAAATCCAGGACGGGCAAACAGACGATTGTCATATCCTCCCACAATCTGCACGATTTGGAGGAGCTGTGCACGCATGTCGCTTTTGTCGAATCAGGCCGGGTCGTCAAAAATGCGGCAATGAATTCAATAACGAGGGCGTCCAGCGTTATCAATTACGTTTTGTCTGGTGCGCCAAGCGATTTGTCCGATCTTGAAATGCTGCTGCCCCAGGCGCAGCTGGCATGGTCCGATGGGAGTAAAACGCTGACCTGCACGATGGAGAACTCGGTAATGGATGCGGCCGAAATCAATAAAATACTGCTGCCGCATCTGATCGACCGATATGGGGTGGTGGCGGTAACGCCGGGACAATCGCTGGAAGAGGCGTATTTTGCCGCGATTGGCTGAAGATGGCGGTGTGAAGATGTTTTGAGTTTTCGGACGGACCGCTAGACCCGTCCGTTTTTTTGTTTACATCCTTGCCCCGATGCCGATAAACGGCCTTTTTTCAACCGTTTGCACCCTTTTTTTTTCGGGTGAAGACGATCCGTCAATTGAGAAAAATCAAGAATTACTTGATTTAATTTGATAATGCTGATATAGTGCGCCCGACTCTTTACCTTTTAGCTTGGAAAAAACAAACAGTTCGGTTCTTTCTAAAGGTTATATTGTTTTGGGGAAAATATGTTCTTAAAAAAAATCTGGTTTGTGTCGCTGGTCTCTACCGTTGTCTGCGCACTCATGTTCATCGCATTGTCGTATGCCCTGATCGACTGGGACGATGACGGATGCGATCAATACTACGGTGGCGTCATATTGCGCGATTCTGCCGGTGATGTGATGCGTGTCAGTCTCGGCCCGAACGATGTTGACTGCCGTCCGTATTATTCCGCGGACGAGGACGATTGGATCGTCAAGGCGCTGATAGCCGCGGAGGACGGTGAGTTTTGGAACCATTGTGGAGTAAGGCCGGCAAGCGTAATCAGAGCGATGTTTCAGAATCTTGCTTATCGGCGCCGTATATCTGGGGCATCGACCATCACCATGCAGGCGGTGCGTCTCATAAAACCGCATCCCAAAACGATGTGGTGGAAATGGCGCGAAATGGTGATGGCGATAAAAATGGAACGGGTTAAAACAAAGAAATGGATTCTTTCGCAGTACCTGAACCGCGCTCCGTACGGATCCAACTTCATCGGAATCGAGGCCGCCGCCCGCGGCTGGTTCGGTAAGGGAGCAAAAGAACTCGGCATCGGCGATGCCGCAATGCTCGCCGGCATGGTGCAGGCGCCATCACGTTTCCGCCCGGACCGGGGGTATGACCGTGCGCTTCGCCGCCGCGCCTGGGTGCTTGAGCGAATGAACAAGCTGGGATATATCACCAAAGAGCAGTTCCGGGCCGCCAACAGCGTCCGCCCCGTAATATGCCGTTCGCCGCGTCCTTTTAAACATCCGTATTTTTGCGATTACTATCTCGCACGACTGGGCAAGGACCGGACCGCTCAGAGACTCAGCGGTGATGTCGTAACGCCGCTGGATGCCGATATTCAGGAAATCGTCCAGACGACGGTGGATGCCGCCGCGGCGGATGGCGGATACTGTGTAGCGTCGGTGATCACCAAAGTCTCAACGGGCGAGATTGTCGCTTTGCACTGCAGCGGTGATTATTTCAATGGGGAGGACGGTCAGGTCAACACCGCTCTGTCGCCGCGACCTGCCGGTTCAACGCTCAAGCCGTTCCTCGCCGCGTTGGCGATGGATATGGGATTCGCAATTCCTGAAACCCGTCTCTATGATGCTCCGATTTCGGTCAAGGGGTATCGGCCGGTGAATTTCGATGCCACCTACCGCGGCGATGTCACCTTGTCCGATGCGCTGGTCCTCTCGCTTAACGTGCCGTTTGTCCGTCTTTTGGGTAAAATCGGGGTTGAACGTTTCGGTGATAAATTGCGTTTGCTCGGTTTCCGACATCTGAACAAGAGCGATTCCGATTCAGGCCTGGGGATGGCAATCGGCAATGTCGAGATAACGCTCCAGGAATTGACCAGCGCATTTGCCACGCTGGCGCGGGGCGGCGACAAAATTTTTTCGCGCGAGTCGTCATATTTACTTTCCGAAATCCTCTCTGGTAATGAGCGTTCTGGAAATGCCCTTGGACATGTCGCAGATGTCGTTTCCGTCCGTTTCGCATGGAAAACGGGAACATCAAGCGCATATCGCGATGCGTGGACGGTGGCATGGAATCCGGAATACGCAATCGGCGTTTGGTGCGGTCACAAGCGTGGAGGATTCGGCGACCGGTCGCTGGTGGGGGCGAAGGCCGCCGCGCCCGTGTGCTGGAAGATTGCGCGTCAGCTGTATCCGCAAAACGAAGCACCATGGTACGTGAAGCCCAACTCGGTGAAGACGATCGACATCTGCGCTTTGACCGGCGAGCCCGTTTCGGCGGATTGCCCGAGTCGCGAGCGTGGGCGATTCATTGCCGGGTTAAGCTCGCCGCGGCCGTGCCGGGTGCACAGGCGCGGTCATGACGGGAACGTCGTATTGCATGAGCCGAGAGAAAAGAGCACGTTCAAGATTATCTCACCGGAAGACGGCGCTGAGTTCAAGTTTGTCGGCGGCGGACTTTCCGAGCGGATAGTTTTGCGTGTTGCCCATGCAAAAGACGGAGAGCGGCTTTGGTGGTTTGTCGACGGCGCTACGCGCGGCGAAAGTACGGGCTGTGAGCCGTTTATCCTCCAAATGGAAGAGGGGGAGCATTCGGTTGTTGCGGTGAATAGCGCTGGCGATTCGGCAAAGATTGACTTTAAGGTAGTAAAAGAGAATTAAAAGGAGAATTAAAGATGAAAAAAATTATTTTACCGGCGGTTGTTACAATGCTTGCGGTTGCGACGGTAGCACTGGGAACGGCACTGTTTGTCGTTTGCCGTAGGGTTGACGCATTTGACCGTAAATATGGCTGCGACGTTCTCGCCAATCTGGCGCGGGCGAACAAGGAGGCGGAGAGTACCTCTGTAAAAGGTGCGGCTCGCAACACACCGGGCAATACTGCCGCCGCATCCGCATGCAGAGTGCCGCCCGAGATGAAGATTCTCAATGTTTCATACGGCGGCGGCAATGAAATCGTGTTGACGCTCTCGCACCGTCCGGACATGGATACGATCAGGAATTACATAAAAGTCACCCCGCTTGTCGAGGGGAATTTGATATTCGGACAATCCGTTGTGGAGGAGCAATACGACGGTGGAGATGTCACCGAACTTTACGTCAAGGGCGAGTTTCCATACCGCACCGATATGACACTTCGCGTCCTGAAGGGGATGCCGCGCTGCAAAACCGGGATTAAGCGCGAGGTCGCACACGATCTGAAGGAGGATTTTGTCCACACCTTTCGGCGCAAGGATCGCGAGCCGTATGTGAAGTTTGCCGACCCCGGAAGGTACCTGCCGCCCGGCGGGCTCGGGGCGATCGCCTTTGAAGCGGTGAACGTGACGAACCTCTCCGTCGGGGTTTGCCGCGTTGAGCCGCACAATCTCGTTCAGATGCTCGCCCGGGAAGAATCGGTATACAGCAATTATTTAAATTGGTACGGATCGGCCGCCGACCGGAACGACACCGCGGAGCTCGCCGGAGAAATCGAGAAAAAGATAATTCGCTGCGCCAATAGGGCGAACGAGAAAGAGAAGATATATTTTCACGTTTCAATGAACGACGGCAGGCCGAGAAACGGAATATATCTGGTAAATGCTCTGATGGCGGATTTTCCGGAGCGCTGCCGCTCCTATTGCTCGGACTCTGAGGTCGCCAATCCCGCTCGCTACCGCGTCGTTTGCATTTCCGACTTGGGCTTGAGCGTCAGGCGATGGGGAAAAGACAAAGTGGGGGTCTGGGTGACATCGCTTACGACCGGGCGGCCAGTTGCGAATACCGAAATTAGCATTTATTCGCCGGCTCGAATCAAGGTCATGGAGGGTGTTACCGACGCCAACGGTTGGTGTGAACCGAAACGCATTGCCGGGGGCAAGATGTTTGCGCTGGTCGCCGTAGCGCCGAGTGAATCCGATATGACCTTTATGGCGTTGCGCAATTCAATGATTGTGGATGAGACGCAGCAGGAGGGGAGCCGCCGCGGATATCTCGGCAAAGACGAGACGGCGGCATTTCTTTGGACGGAGCGCGGTATTTACCGTCACGGTGAGAAGATATTTGTGCACGCGATTTTCCGAAACGGCTCCCGCACGGCGCCGCGTCCTTTCCCGGTAGAGTTGCAGCTCGTTTCCCCCAAGGGCGACATTCTCGCCAGAGATCGCATTATGACCGATAAGCAGGGGGCGATACGCAGTGAGAAGTTTTACGCACCGTCCGATTCGCCCAGCGGTACATGGAAGATCAAAGTGGTTGTCCCCGGCGGTAAAAAGACGCTGGGTGAGCGAATTGTCAAAATCGAGGAATTTGCGCCGCCCCAGATCCGGGTCAAGGTTGACGAAGATGACTCTTTGGAACTTTCGAAATTCGGATTTGCAGTTTCGGCAGAGTATCTCTTCGGCGGACAGGCGAAAAACCTTCCGTGTGAAGGTGCGGTTGTGTTTGAAGATGCACCATTTGCGCCGGCTAATTGGAAGGGATGGAATTTCGGTAACGAGATGCGCGGACTCAAACCGTCGTTTCGCCGGCTCGACAGCTCAGGTCGAAGACTCGACGGAAACGGAACTGCGGCTTTTCTCGCACCGTTTTTGGATTCCTCCGGACTGCCGAAGGCGACCGTGCGCGTAACGGCGCAGGGAACGGTGATAGAAGACGGTGGCAGGCCAGCGTCGGCGCGCAAGAGCTGCATCCGTCACTTCTATCCGTTTTATATCGGGTCGACGATGCCGGGACGGATAAAGCTAGACGAGGGCGGTCGTCCCGCAATCAGACTGGCATGCGTCGCACCGGACGGGAAAAGAGTCGGCGAGCCGAAAAAGCTGACCGTTAAGATTGAGCGCATTGACCTGCACTACTCGTATAAGGAGGACAAACGCGGTTGGGCAACGTGGAACTGCGAGCGGGTGCATGTGCCGGTCGTTGAAGGAGTCGCCATCGAGAGCGCAATTGACAAGGATACCGTCTATGAGCTTCCGCTTGATGAGTGCGGCGACTATGCAATTACGATAAGCGATACGGCCAGCCGTTCATCGTTCGGTCGAGAGTTTTATCTTGGCGATCAGGACAATGACGAGGTCAGAGCTCCGCTTTCCGATCCGACAAAGGTATCGATCACTCCCGACAAAGCTTTTTACCGTGTCGGGGAGCGGCCCCGCCTTGCGGTCAAAGCCCCGTTCGCTGGGTGGGCGCTTTTGTCTGTGATGCACGATTCGCGCCGCTATACCGAAGTCATCTCGCTAACCAATGCGACGACCGAAATAACCATGCGTCCCGTCGAGGCGGCGGATGCGCCGAACCTCAACGTATATTTGAGCGTTATTCAAGGGGTGAATGCGAGCAGTAAACGGCTTGCGGTGCGAGCGCGCGGACAAGCGACCGTCTTAGTTCGTCCTGCCGAAAACGAAATTGCCGTCTCGGTCAAAGGCAGGGTTGATATCGGCGATGGCGGCTCATCGGTGGCGGTGGAGATTGATGCACCCAATGCCTCGGACGCGGTGGTAACGCTGGTCGATGAGGGGGTCAATCTGCTCACCGGCGAGGCGACGCCGGATCCGTCTGGATTTTTCGCCGCCAGTTGCCAGGCCGAACATCCTCTTTATGACATCTACCATCGTGTATTGCCGGTGGTGAACGGAGACGCCTTGAAGATCAGCGGGGTCAAGACCGGCGGCGGATGTTCCGGATTTGGAAACGACATGCTTTCCCGGGTGAGCCCGGTTTCCACGCGTCGCTTCAAACCGTTGGCGTTGTGGAAGGGGAAGGTTCCCGTCGTTGGCGGCAAAGCGAAAGCCAAGTTCAGACTCCCCGAGTTTGTCGGCGAGGTGCGGGTGTGCGCGGTTGCGTACAATGAATGCGCTACCGGTTCAAGTTCGGTGCAGCTCAAGGTTGCACCCAGGCTGGTTGCAATGCCCGATGCGCCGAGATTTGCGGCGCCGAAGGATAGGTTCGATCTCACGATGCCGGTGTTCAACCGTAGCGGTGCGGACGGGCGGTTTTCGTTTGAGATTGCCGTCGACGGCGATTCGGTGGCTTTGGTTCGAAATGTTTTTCTCGCTAAGGATGCGTCGACCAACATTGTCTGCGGTGTTACGGCGCCGGACAGTCCGGGTGAGATGAAAATAACATACACGACGCGCGGCTTTGATGAGACGCATGTTTACGAAATAGTTCTTCCGGTGCGTCCTGCTGTCGCCTGGCGCGAGACCGCAGGGGTCAGGCGGCTTGCTCCAGGCGAAAAGTTCGAACCACAGGCAGGGCGGTTCAGTTATCGCGAATACGATTCGCCGGTAGGCGATTTGGCGCGTTCGCTCGAATGGCTTTGCGAATATCCGCATGGATGTCTGGAGCAGACGGTTTCGCGGGTGTTTCCGCTGCTGGCGGCCGGAGGAATTCTGTCGGGGGTGAAAGTACAGGCGAAGCAACCGCATCCGGATGTCGTCAGCTATGGCGTCAAGCGCGTCGAGTCGATGGTGAGGGAGCATGATTTCGTGATGTGGCCTGATGTCTCTTACGCACCGTGGGATCGTGAAGTTTCGCTTTACGCTTCGCACTTTTTGATTTATGCCGAAAAATCGGGAGTCAGGGTTTCGGATGCGGTAAAGAAAAAAGTTCGTGGCTTTTTGGCCAAATGGGCGGTTTCGACGAATAACAATGAAAGTGCTTATGCGCTTCACACGCTCGCATTGGCGGGACGGTCCGATAAGGATCAGATGTTTCGGTTGTATGATGCCAGAGAGCGACTCTCACTTCTTTCCCGGGCTCGCCTTGCATCGGCATTTGCCGAAATCGGCGACCGCGAGAGAGCAAAAACGCTTTTGGCTAATGCGTTGTCACCTGCGTCGGTCAAAGAGGCGGCATTTGCGGTATTCGCCATGCTTGAGCTGGATCCTGCCGATGCGAGAATTCTGGAACTTGTCAAATATCTTCAGGATCGGCGCGACAGGAGCAGGTATTGCTGGGGGACGACCGGGGAAAATGCTCATGCGCTGATGGCGATTGCGGAGTATTACCGGTACAATCCGCCGAAGAAGGGGGAGAAGTTTGTAGCATGGCGCAAGCTTGAACTTCCGAAAGTTGAGGATTCGAAGGTTCAGTCTAATGGGCTTGCCATCACCCGCAGATTTTTGTCTTCCGATGGCAATCCGGTGGATACCGCCGCCCTGAAACGCGGTGAAATGGTGTATTCGCAAATTGTAATCACTTCAGCGGAGACCCGTGAATTATCCGATCTGGTAATTGAGGATCTCCTTGCGGGTGCGATGGAGCCGGTATTGAGCGTGATGGGAAGACCGCAGACGCCGGCATGGGTTATGCGCTATGAAGCCCGTGATGATCGGATGCTGGTTTTCTCGGAGCGGTTCACGGTTGAAGCGGGGGAGAAAATAGTGTTTACCCATCCGATGCGAGTTGTTTCAGCGGGACAATTTACGCTTCCCGGGGTTTCGGTAGAAGCGATGTACTTCCCGTCGCTCAATGCGCGCAGTGCACCGGGAAGGGTGGTTTCAAGGTAAAACTGTCAAACTCGCAAACTGTCAAACTGACTCTACTTGCAAACTTTGTTCAAGTTGGGGAAGTTGTGACAGTTTTACAGTTTTACAGTTTGGCCAGTTGGACAGTTTTACAGTTTTTATAGTTGACAATCCGTTGCGGCTCGCGAGGACGCTCGCCCTCCCGAAGCTCCGCACACTCCTGTGTGATATATCCACGAAGGGCTTGCATCTTTGACCGCGGCATATCATGTGTGATATAATTCACGGCAATGAACAAACTACAACTTTCCACGCGGCAATCATCGGAATCGACGGCGAAGCATACCTTCGATACAGTTAGGCTCATTGACGAAAGAATGCGTGTAAACGCACTGCGCACCATGAGCCTTGCAATGGCGGAGGCTAAGAAACGGTCTGGACTAAGCCAATCTGCCATTGCAAGACGGCTTGGCATGCCACAGCCCAACGTATCGCGGCATCGAGCATAGCGAGGTCGTTTCGTTCAACACGTTTGCGGACTATCTTATGGCGTGTGGCTTCGGATTCACTATTGATTTGCGGCCTGTAGATTTTACGCTTTGTGAGGATTCCTATTTAAACCCCGCGATTCCAGAGAAACAAGATGGATTTACTGCAAGGACTAGAAAATGAAAAGCAATAATGAACTCAACGTAAATGGTACAGTTGTGCGCGTGATTCGCTACAATGGCGCGGATTATGTCTGCATAACTGATATTGCGGCGTTGCGGAATCCAATTGAGCCGAAGGATGTTGTCAAGAACTGGATGCGTAGCCGGGCTACGATATCCTTCCTTGGCCTCTGGGAGAAACTGCACAACCCCAACTTTAAAGGGGTCGAATTCGACCCCCTTTTGGCGATGGCCGGTGACAATGCTTTTACGATGAGTCCTACGCGTTGGATTGATGAGTTTAATGCGGCAGGCTTTGTTTGCAAATTGGGGCGTGGCGGTGGAACGTTTGCACATAGGGACATCGCCTTTGAGTTTGCTTCTTGGGTGTCGGCGGAATTCAAACTTTATCTCATTACCGAATTTGAAAGGCTCAAAGCCAAGGAACAGGAACTTATAGGCTGGTCGGCGAAACGGGAGCTTGCGAAGATCAATTATCGAATCCACACGGATGCGATACAGCAGAATTTGATACCCGCTACCGTCACGCGCTCACAGATGAACATCATCTACGCAAGTGAGGCTGATGTTCTTAATGTCGCACTTTTCGGCATGACGCACCAGCAATGGCAGGCGGCGAACCCGACGCTCAAAGGCAATCAGCGCGACTACGCCACAATTAACCAGCTCATCTGCATCTCCAACATGGAGAACATCAACGCCGTTATGATCAACGATGGTGTTCCCCAACCGCAACGCCTGAAGAAACTGAACGAAATCGCCATTCAGCAAATGCGCATCCTCTCCGAAGTAGAGGGGAGAAAGTATTTGAAATAAGGACTTACTTATGAATTTTATACTTTCTGAATATCACCGCGATGTAGATTCACAAGAATTGCTATCAGACTTAAGACTTGTGGCAAAGAACTTAGGAAAGTCGCGGATTACAATGTCCGATTATCAGAATAATGGGCGTTTTCATCCGTCAACATTTACTCGAAGGTTTGGTTCTTGGCTTAAGGTTCTAGACATTGCCGGGTTAGAGCAAACAAGAACTGAAATGAATGTTTCTGAAGAAGATTTATTTGACAATCTGGAGTCTATTTGGAGGCGTTTGGGTTGACAACCAAGATACCATGAAGTATGCAAACCGTTTTCAAAATACTCAAATGGAACATATTGCAAAAGATTTGGCTCTTTTCGTAAAGCATTGGAAGCGTTTGTGGCATCAATTCGCGAATCAACTACCGATGTTGAGGCTAATCCTGTTAAGCCACAAAAGAGCAAGAAGAACCCTCGAAGTATTAATTACAGAACGCGATTTAAAGTTCTACAACGCGATAGCTGTAAATGTTGTATCTGCGGAGCATCGCCTGCCATAGATTCACATGTGGTACTACATATTGACCATGTGATTCCTGTGTCTAAAGGTGGTTCATCTGACATTACCAATTTACAAACGCTTTGCTCGAAATGTAATTTAGGGAAAAGTAATTTACTTTAATAAACACAATAATTACGGAAATCTGAGGGGACAGGCCCCAAAAACCCTTGCCAAAAACACCATTTTTTATTCCATTATATCAAGTTATCCTAAAATGGTGGAATCTAAACCTTAAGGAAATAAGGGGACATACCTCGAGAAAAGTTCAGTTTTGTCAAACTCGCAAACTGTCAAACTGACTCTACTTGCAAACTTTGTTCAAGTTGAGGGAGTTGTGACAGTTTTACAGTTTGACAGTTGGACAGTTTTACAGTTTTTATAGTTGACAACTTTTTTACACTTTTCTCCATGAACATTCACGCGCACTAATTCTTACCTTTTAGCTCTTAGTTCTTACCTTTCTTTAGGTTAGAGGTAAAAGGTAACAGGTAATAGGTAATAGGGCCCGCGAGAGAAATCCCATTCCATATTGCTTTCGCTGCGGGGAGATTTGGAGATTGGGAGGTTGGGAGACTATCAATTGGTATTGGCAATTGGAATTGGCAACATTATCACACTGGCAACATTCAAAATGAGATTACGGTGC
>JAZQGX010000064.1:0-4365 GCA_045540275.1 Kiritimatiellia bacterium
ATCTTACCAAGCATGTTAACGATGTTGTCGTACTTATCATGGAAAGCCTTAGATAATTCACGCTGACCTTTTTTCGTGGACATGTATTTCTCACACTTAATCAATACGAAGGCGATAAAACGCGGTTGTTTATCGTCACCGTCGGTGTATACTTCGTTGAGAATCCTTTCGACGAAGTTTGGACAGTTGTATCGCGCATTCTTGGAGGCGGGGCATTCCATCAACACAGAAGCATCCACGACGCAGAAAACGCCGAACGCCCCGTTTACACGTGAAAAGAGTCGGTGGTCCAGATTTCCTGTCAATGTGCCACGTGTATCAGTGAAGAGTACTCGTGCTTCTCTTGAGCCGTTGACTTTGAAATCGAACTCGTGCTCCGCGAAATCAACCTGTGCCCCTTCGATTCCATCGGAGAGAACAGTGAACGGCGCCTGCGATTCGACCTTCTCCATCATTTTTGTCCACTGTTCCTCAAGTATCGTGAGCTCGTGCGTCGTCGGCTCAAGCGCGACTCTCCCTGAAAGTTTGTGGTTGTACTCAGTCAGTTTACGAGAGAGCGCTGAGAGCATGCTTGTCTTTCCAACGGCAGTATTGCCAATCATGACTACTTCGAATGTTTCCATTGTTGATGTTCCTTTTGAGGTGTTTGGATTTAGAGATAAGATTAGAGTGCAGCTGCGAGGCCGGCAAGAGCTGATTGCCAGTCTTTTGCAACTTGGGAATTGGCCACTGCAGCTTCAAATTCCTTAGGCCAAAGTCGTTGTTTGTTCTCGTCTATGAAACGATTCCAGTCGTCTTCGCAACCATCTCCCCAGATAATCCTAAATTCAAAAGTCTTGAAGTTGGCCTTCATGGTGTTTGAAACATGTTTGGCAATGCTTGTCAGGGGGCTGCGATCAGAGCCTGACGTGACTTGACTCAAAATGCTCTCCGTTTTTAGCTTGAGCCAATTGAATGTTGCTTCGGCCTTCTTCTCCTTTGATGACGGATCTTCTCCTAGCCTTGCAGTGAACGGCTTTAGCTTTTCGTTCAACTCGTTACCCTGAATGGTCGGGTCAAGATCCTCAAGATCCTGAATGTCAACAAGCGCAGGAAGAATCGAATTGTCAAATGAAAGATTGAAATCAAGCAAATCTAAAAAGGCGGGGTCAAGAATCGCGTATGGGCCGTTCTCAGACTTGCGCAGTTCCGAAAGAAGACGTTCAAGTCGTTGTCTTGATGATTCCGTTCCATCCGCAGTGGGCGGTGCAATCTGGCAAAGTGGTGGATTCGGATCGATTGCAGTAGCAACAACACAATCGAAATATCCAGCTATCAAATCGTCGCAACATTTCGACAGCTTGCCTCGGAGAAGAGTCATAATCGCCTCTCTCTGATTTCTCACAGCAAGATTTTCGACATCCCCCGGACCTCTTGCCTGTTTAAACTCCTCGAGAATTCGCGTTTTAGTAAAGGCAGGGAACTCTGACGGGAACTCTGCTTTTTCGCCACATGTGGAATACAAGTCCTCGATCGTTTGCTCAGCAGTCTTGAACACCGCCGCGAGGACTTCTTCCGCCTTCGCCTTGAATGTTTTGGTTTTGACCCCTCCGAATGGGTCGCGGAGATTTCCCATAAACTTTCTTCTCCACTCTTTAAGTTTGTTTCGAAGATCGGGTTGAGACGCAAGCATGTCACCGGTCTGGCGACTCAGTTTGTAGTAGAGGGCGCGAGCATCGTCAAGCGCAACGCGGAACACCTCATCCGCCTGACGGATGCGGAGGTCGTCGATGCGACCCGCCTGATTCACAAGGGTATCAATATTTGCATCAACCATTTCGCGGACTGCGTCTTTCGATCCGCAGTCGCAGACGACAGGAGAGAAGCCGCGAGGAATTTTGCTTGTTCCGATTTCTGACGGAGTACCGTCGGCGTTCTTCCCCAACAGAAGGTTGATACTTCCCCTGTTTTTGTGCCCCTCTCGATTGTCTTCGTTCAGAATCAACTGAATCCAGTCTTTAGGTTTCACTTCTTCAACAGGATAAACCGACTGAAGCATGTCTGTCGCATTGTTGTCTTCGTCTTTCCAAAGTGTGCGTTCGCCATTTGTCGGTGGTTTCAGGAGGAAGAATACGACATCGGCGTCCGACTTTACACTTTCCAACATGTCCTCACGAATGCCAGGCGTTGGGTCTTCGAGTCCAGGAAGATCATAAACCGTCAACCCTTCCGGAAGCCCGACTTCGAACGGAGTCCACAATTCAACGTAATCGACGACATTGTGTTTCTTCTCGTTGTTGTCTTTGACGAGGTATGCCCGAACAGCATCCATTGGGACTTCTTCAGGTGCTTTACCCAACAGAAACTTCAGCTCGGGAAACGCATTCAAATCATGTTGAAGCGGAATCACATTGTCATTCCAGTTGTTCACCCCCTGCGTAGGAAGTTTGTCGGCGGGTTCGACCGTCGAAAGCGAAGCGGAAAGGAATGCGTCAAGCGATGAAGGCTTTCCGGCAAGACCAAGAGCAAACGGCGTAGAACCAGCTGGCTTATAAGAAGGAAGGACCTTCTTCTCAAGGAGTCCTTGCGGTGTGAGAAAATGAACGACGGCTTTCTTTGTCGTGCTATTGTGGACAATGCTGCGTACGGCCGTGCAGGCACCACCACTACCAGTCGGGATTTGATCGCTTCCAAGACCCGTAAGCATTTGGAGCATTTGACTCTTTCCCTGGCCGGCTTTGGCTGCGACGCCGATGTTGATGCTGTCGCGGCGAAGGCGCGTGAGCGCGGCTTCGCACGCCGCACGGGCTTCGAGGAGGCGGTTCTCGGCGTCGTTGAACGAAATGCCCTGAAGCGCCGTGGCGAGATCGGGATAGCGGGCCGCAACGGCGGATGCCCGTCCGCGCGTGTCGCGGAGTGCGGTGAGTAGCGCGTCGATCTTCTGGAGGTCCTTTTCAATCTCGGGACGCTTCTGCGCCCTAACATCTCTGATTTTGGCGACGATGCCGTCTAGGTTCTTGCTCATGTTGTTCCTTTCGTTGTTTTGATGCTGGTTAGATGAATACGAGGATGAGGCCTGCAAGAGCGCCGAGGAAATAGCCGAGGACCTGGATGGCACCGAGGTGCTCGGCCATGACCTGATTGAGCATGCCGTGAAACTCGGCCATGTTCATGCCGTCCACTGCCGACTCAACACGACCTTCGATGTCCAGACGCTCGATGATGAGCGGTAGTCCTTTCGTCCGAATGAGGTTTTCCAGCTCCGGACGGAACTGCGGAATCAGCGATGCCGCCCACTGCCTGAGCTGCTCGGAGCGGAGGATTCTCGATACCGTCGCGGCAAAGTGCGTTTCAAGATATGTGCGGACGTATGACTTGAACTTCGCACGGATGTCCGTGGCAAACACGCCGACCTTCGCCTGAGCTTCTGGGGACTTGAAGTATGCGCGAACGGCACCGACGAATTGAAGGAGTTCGTCGCGAAGCGCAGGGACGGCGGAAGGATCATTCAACCATTCTCGTAGACTTCGCTCGATTGTCTGCTTGCTCACTATAACGTCTGCCAGTTTTTCGGCAACGGGCGAGAGAAGCGAACCAATCATTCCGCCCTTCTCTTCGACCCAGTTTCTGATTGCGGCAACTACCATCGGACGGACCTTCGCGGCTAATCGCGGCGCACGCTTGTCAAGTGCGCCTATCACGATGCCAGCGATTTTCTCGCGCACCTCCTCCGACTGAAGCTTTGGCGCAATCTGCCCGTCCCAGAATGTTTCGATGTTCTCCGCAGTCACGAGACGGTCGATTTCGACGACCAGCGCCTCTTCGATCTTCGGTGTCAGGCAATCGACAATCTCCTTGTCGTGTGCCTGAATCTGTCTTTGCAATGCGTCCTGTACGGCAGAAACGATTGACTTGTCCTCAAGAACGCACCCCACCATGGAGCAAAGGTCGTCCGCAAGCTTTTCGGGTCGCAACAACTTCGTCGCGACCTGATCGGCAAGGACTGACGCGATGCGTGCCTTGTTCTTCGGCACGAGCCCCTGGCGCCATCCGCCTAACGTCACCCATGGAAGCCAGTGCCGCCAGGTGCGTTCGTACGGCTCAAACAGCATCGTGATCGCAATCCAGTTTGTGAGATAACCTACAGCAGCGGAAACAAAAATCGGAACAAGCCAGTCAGTAACAACTGCAGGCGGCGTCCACACTCCCGTACGGCGCAGAACTGCAAACAGCATTGCAACTACAACAGAAGCAATGCTCACCGGCTGGCATACGAGCTCTGCGAAAGCAAATGCACGGACAATGCCTGGTCGACCGGAGTCGCAGGCAATGCCGAACTTCGACTTGTATTCTGAGAACAACGACATTTTCC
Source organism: Kiritimatiellia bacterium (assembly GCA_045540275.1). Lineage (GTDB taxonomy): Bacteria > Verrucomicrobiota > Kiritimatiellia > RFP12 > UBA1067 > RGIG8368. The sequence continues at coordinate 4,352 of JAZQGX010000064.1, forward strand.
TTTCACGATCCTTG
>JAZQGX010000065.1:0-12363 GCA_045540275.1 Kiritimatiellia bacterium
CTTGGCCTCCGACTTAGGGCTGTGCCATCTGTATGTCGCGGCCGATGCCGATCTCGAAAACGCCATTCCCATGATCGACAACGCCAAGTGCCAGCGGCCGAGCGCATGCAACGCTATCGAAACGCTTCTGGTTGACGCGTCAATCGCACCTGTATTTCTTCCCAAGGTCGCGGCCTGGGCGGCGGAGAAGGGAGTCGAGCTGGTCGGCGACGCGGCGACCTGCGCGATTCTGCCGGAGCTGGCAGCCGCCGACGATGCCGATTGGGACGAAGAATATCTTGCCTTGAAGCTGTCAATAAAGGTGGTCTCCGACGCGACCGAAGCCATTGCTCACATCAACCGCCACGGAACTCACCATTCCGATTGCATTTTGACCGCCGATGCAAGATTGGGCGAACGCTTTTTGGCTGAAGTCGATTCGGCGGCGGTCTATGTCAACGCCTCAACCCGTTTTACCGACGGCGGCGAATTCGGCATGGGTGCGGAAATGGGCATCAGCACCGATAAATTTCACGCCCGCGGCCCCGTGGGCTTGGAAGAACTTACTTCATACAAATGGCTGGTCCGCGGTAGTGGCCAGATCAGAAATTAAAAACAAGGAGATTTGCCATGACCCAATTATCTCTCTTCCTTGAAAACAAACCCGGCCATCTTCAGGCAATCTGCCGCACTTTGGCAAAAGAGAACATCAATATTGTGACTTTGTCGATCGCTGATACGCAAAGTTTCGGCATTGTCCGTTTGATCGTAGAAGATTGGCGTCGCGCAAAAGAAGTGCTGACCGCTGCCGGTTATGCGGTAAATGTCCGCGATGTGGTGGCAGCCACCGTGCCCGACCGTCCAGGCGGAATGCTTGAAGTCATGCAGGTTATCGAGGAAGCGGGCGTCAACATCGACTATATGTACGCTTTCGCCTTCCATCATCGTTCGGAAGCGGTTCTGGTTTTCCGATTCGACAATTCGGAGCGGGCGATCGAGGCGCTCAAGAACGCCGGTCGCACCGTTTTGGATGAATCCGAACTTTTCGCCGCCGCCAAATAAAAGCCAACCGATGAGAGTGCTGTTGCACACATGTTGCGGTCCGTGTGCGTCGCATTGTATCTTTGCGCTTCGCGAAAAAGGATGCGATGTGACGCTCTTTTTTTCCAATGCGAACATCGCGCCCCCCGAGGAATTCGAAAGGCGCCTTGAAGCGGCGCGCGTGCTGGCGTACGCCACCAGTACACCACTGGTGGTAGATGAACCTGATCACGGCGAGTGGCTGAAAACCGTAGCGACCGGTTTCGAGGGCGAGTGCGAGGGAGGAAAAAGGTGTGAGCGCTGTTTCCGTTACAGTTTGCGCCGCACCGCCGATGCCGCGCGCGCTGGGGGCTACGACGGCTTTGCCACCTCGCTGACCGTCTCGCCGCACAAGCGTTCGGAGACGGTTTTTGAAGCCGGGCGCGAAGCGGGCGGAGATTTGTTCATGTCCGAAAACTTCAAAAAGAAAAACGGTTTTCTCCATTCGCTGGAACTCGCCCGCCGGTATGGATTATACCGGCAGAATTACTGCGGCTGCGAATTCTCAATGCGCCAATCTCCCCGGTCATGATGCGGCATCGGTGGTTTTAGCGTTGCTGAAAAAGCCGCCGCACCGTGCCCGGTTCGCCTTTTTCATTGCTTGATTTTATGCAAAGCTTTTGTTATCGTTGTCTACAGTTTTGATTTTTAAAATAGGAGCATATCATGGCCAAGAAGGAATCCACTCCCGCAACTTCCGCTAATACTCAACTCGACGCAGTGATGAGTCAGATCCGCAAGCAATTCGGTGAATCGTCGATCATGCGTCTCGGCGATGCAGAAGCCGCGCGTGACATCTCCGTCATCTCCACCGGTTCTTTCTCGTTGGATCTTGCCCTCGGCGTCCGCGGACTTCCCAGAGGCCGCATCGTTGAAGTGTACGGACAGGAGTCATCCGGCAAAACCACCTTGGCGCTCCATGTCGTGGCCAATGCACAGAAAAACGGCGGCATCGCCGCATTCGTCGACGCCGAACACGCGCTCGACCCCTCCTACGCCCGCCGTATCGGGGTGGATCTCGACAACCTGCTCGTCTCGCAGCCCAATTCCGGCGAAGAGGCATTGACCATTACCGAACAATTGGTAAAGAGCGGATCGCTCGATGTGGTGGTTGTCGATTCTGTGGCCGCACTCACGCCTCAGGCGGAAATTGACGGCGATATGGGCGATTCCCACATGGGGCTGCAGGCGCGCTTGATGTCGCAGGCGATGAGAAAGCTCACCAGCGCCATCGCCCAGACCAAAACACTCTGCATCTTCACCAACCAAGTCCGCGAGAAAATCGGTGTGATGTTCGGCAATCCCGAAACCACCCCCGGCGGCAAGGCGCTCAAGTTCTATTCCTCGGTTCGCCTCAATGTCCAGCGCGTCGGCGCAATCAAGGATGCGACCGGAGCGGTGGTCGGAAACCGTACCCGCGTCAAGGTGGTCAAGAACAAGGTTGCGCCGCCATTCACCCAGGCCGAATTCGATATTCTCTATTCCCGCGGCATTTCGTGGGAGGGTTCGATCCTTGATGCGGCAATTGAGCGCAATGTGGTTGCCAAGCGTGGTTCGTGGCTGAGCTTCGGCACCGATCAGATCGGACAGGGGGCACTGGCAGCCACCGAATATCTGCGCAACCATCCCGATGTGGCGCAGGCTATTATTGATCGTATCGTCGCCGAACCGCCGGTCGCTTCGGATATTTCCGGAAAATAAGTCTGGCATAGAGCGGCAGAAAAGGAAAAAATGTTCAAGACAACGTGGGAAATCTGCAAGGTTTTCGGCATTCCAATCAAATTGGATATCTCCCTGCTGATTCTTTTTATGATAATGCAGTCCAATTTCTCCAGCCCCATCTACGGACTGGTGGGATTCGCGTTTCTGTTGCTGTCGATCGTTCTTCATGAGCTTGGACACAGCCTGACGGCCCAGGCCTTCGGGTGCCGCATCATCGACATCAAGCTTATGCTTATCGGCGGCGCCGCGCGCCTCGCCTCGCTGCCGCGCAAGGCGTGGCAGGAGTTGCTGGTGGCGATAGCAGGTCCGGCGGTCAGTCTGGTGCTGGGTGTCGGCGCATTGTATCTGGCGCGCCCCGAGATGCGCTATGCCATCGCCTACGGGAAATACGTGCCGTACTTCTCTTCCGCGTTTCAGGAGATAACCTATTACTCTTTCGGTTGGGGCAACCTGATTTTGTTTTGCTTCAATCTGCTGCCAGCCTTCCCGATGGACGGCGGCCGGGTGTTGCGCTCCTTCCTGCAGCAGTTCTTTACCACCCGTCTTCGCGCCACTTGGATCGCTTCGCGGGTGGGTCGCGCCATGGCGATATTTTTCGCCGCTTGCGCTGTGCTGAATCTTTTCGGAGTAAATGTGCCGTTTTTCGGCGGCACCCTGAATCTGCTGCTGATCGCTTATTTTATTTATATTTCGGCGGACAGGGAATACCGCATGGTGCTGGCCGAAGAGACCGTTTATGGCGGCGAGTCGCCGTTTTCCCGTTTTTTCGGCAGCAATCCGTTCTTCCGGAAAAAGACCGCTTATCCTCCGCCCGGCGACGGCAAAGCGGTGGTCAGCCCCCCTCCCTACGGCGGCACCACCTCCAGAGTCGATGTGAAAAAATCCTGAAAGGAAAATAAAAATGGCACTGAACATCGTTCGAGAAATCGACAACTCCGTAAAAATCAGGCGCGTGCTTATCAGCGTTTCCGACAAGACCGGGCTTGAAACATTTATCCCCGCACTGGTCAAGGCCTGTCCGGGCGTCAAGCTTTACTCTACCGGCGGAACCCATGCCGCAATCCAGAAAATTCTCGGCGACGAAGCGTCGAAGCACCTGGTGGCGGTCTCCGATTACACTGGACAGCCCGAGATGCAGGGCGGATTGGTAAAGACGCTCGATTTCAAAATCTATCTTGGACTTCTCTCCGAAACCTACAATCCGGCGCACAAAGACGACATGGCCCGCATCGGCGCCGAGCCGCTGGATATGGTGGTGGTCAATCTCTACCCCTTCACCCAGACGGTTGCGCGGGAAGGCGTCACACCCGAGGAGGCGCGCACCAATATCGATATCGGCGGTCCGTGCATGGTCCGCGCATCAGCCAAGAACTACCTGCGCGTCGCGTCGGTCACCGATCCTGCCGACTACTCCGCAATCGTCGACGAGCTGCTCGGCTCCGGCGGCAGACTTTCGCTTTCGACCCGCCTGCGTCTTATGAAGAAGGCGTTCGCACACACCGCGCAGTATGATACTGCAATCGCGGGATATTTCGCTTCCGCCGATGATGAGTCGGTCAGCGCCGCATACCCGGTAATTCATGAATGATACAGCCAGCCAAATTCTGGAGCTGATAAGGCTCAACACCTCGACGCTTCCTGAAGATGTCGCGCAAGCCCTTGAAAAGGCCGCCGCCGCAAGCGGATCTTCGGGAACCGTGCTTCGCGCACTGGTCGACAATGCCGCGCTTTCCTGCGGACGTTCATCACCGATGTGCCAGGATACGGGATGGTTGAGTTTCTTCTTCACGGTTCCCCCGGGTTGCGACTGCGCGGCATTGCAAAGCGCGGCGGAGCAGGCGGTATCCGAGGCCACCGCCGCCGGATATCTGCGGCGCAACACCATCGATTCGATCACCGGCAAATCGATCGACAGCAACGCGGTCGTGGGGATGGTGCCGGTTTGCCACTTCACCACCGACGCCGGGGCTTCGAAAATAAAGGTGTCACTGCTTCAAAAGGGCGGCGGCAGCGAAAATATGTCGAGGCAGTTCTCGCTGCCCGACATGTCAATCGGCGCGGGACGCGATCTTGACGGAGTTCGCAAGTGTCTGTTGAACGCGGTCAATGACGCGCAGGGATACGGATGCGCCCCCGGCGTCATCGGCGTATGCATCGGAGGCGACCGCGCCGAGGGGATGCTGGTCGCCAAAGAACAGCTGCTCCGTCGACTTGACGACCGTTCGCCGGACGCGCAGCTTGCCGAACTGGAAGATACCGTGCTGCGCCAGGCCAACGGACTTGGTATTGGACCGATGGGACTCGGCGGATCGCCCACTTTGCTCGGGGTTAAGATCGCCGCCCGTCCGCGTCTTCCAGCGTCGTTCTTCGTATCGGTCGCCTACTGCTGCTGGGCCTGCCGCAGACATACGGTTGAGTTATCATGATCAAGCTTGAATACCCATTTAAAGAAGAGACGATAAGAAGCCTGCGCGCCGGCGACAGCATCTCGCTGTCGGGCAAGGTGTTTACCGGACGCGATCGTTTCCACAAGCATCTGGCAGACGGCGGGGAATGCCCGGTGGAGATGCGGGATGCGGCGCTTTTTCACTGCGGGCCGGTGATGGTCCCGGACGGCGACGGATGGCGCGTGGCGGCCGCCGGACCGACCACTTCGATCCGCGAAGAGCCGTACGAGGCGTTTGCCATTGAAAAGCTGGGGCTGCGGGTGATTATCGGCAAGGGCGGCATGGGCGAACGGACGGCCGAGGCGTGCCGCAGATTCGGATGCGTCTATCTGCAGGCGGTCGGCGGCGCGGCGGCGCTTATCGCCGATCGCGTCGTCCGCGTAAACGGCGTGTCGTTCCTTGAAGAGTTCGGCGCAACTGAAGCGGTATGGGAATTTGAATTTGAAAATCTCTCCGCCGTGGTCGGTATCGATGCCGCCGGGGGAGATATATTCGCCGAAACGCGCAGAACATCAACGGCGGAGCTTAGGAGGTTGACGGGAAAATGAGAATTCTTTTCATGGGCTCTTCAGAGGCTTCGGCCACCTCGCTGCGCGCGATACTGCGTAATCCGCAGCTGAAGGTGATCGGTGTCGTCACGCAGCCGGATCGCCCGTCTGGACGCAACCGCAAATTGACGCCATGCCCCTGCAAGGCTTTTGCGCAGGAGCGGAAGTTGCCGGATATTTTTTCGCCGGAGAAAATAAACACCCCCGAGTCGCTGGAAAAAATCCGTTCGCTCAAGCCGGATGTCATTGCGGTGGTCGCCTACGGCCAGTTTTTATGCAAAGAGCTGCTGGCGATCCCGCCGCTGGGATGCATCAACGGACATTTTTCGCTGCTTCCGAAATATCGAGGCGCCTCCCCGGTGCAGACGGCCATCATCGCCGGCGAACATGTTACCGGCGTAACCATCATGCAGATGGGCGAAGGCATGGATGACGGGGACATCCTGATGACCAGCATTGAGCCGATCTGTTCTGACGATACCGGATCGACTCTGATGGACCGACTTGCGATTCTCGGAGGCGTGACGCTGGCCAAGGCGTTGCGCATGATGATTGAAGGACCGCTGCCGCGCACGCCGCAGGATGGAACGCTTGCCACCTATGCGCGCAAAATGAGCAAGAATGACGGGTTGCTGGATTGGACGTTGCCCGCAATGGTTTTGGAACGCAGAATCCGCGGTTTCGACCCATGGCCGGGGGCGTTTACCTATCTGCCGGAAAAGTACGCCCGTCCCAACGGCACCGGAAGAGTGAAGATTCTGCAGGTCGAGGTACTCAATACCAAACCTGACGGCTACGATTCATACGAACCCGGGGCAATCTGCGCAATCACCAAAAAAGGACCGGTGGTCCGCACCACGGGTCGGCCCATGCTGTTGTTGGCGGTACAACCAGACGGCGGCAAAAGCATGGATGGGAAGTCGTTTCTGAACGGACGTCCCCTGCAGTTGGGAGACCGCTTCACCAGCAACCCCTGGGGCTCGCAATAAATGTTAAGTCAGGAAGAGGTAAGATTTTTCTCGTTGCTCGGGGCGGTTTTTTCGCTGGGGATGGGGGCTTGCATCGGAAGCTTTCTAAATGTCTGCATCTGGCGTCTACCCCGCGGCGAGTCGATAGTCTCTCCCGGTTCGCACTGCCCGAAATGCAATTCGCCTATACCCTGGTACTGCAATATACCGGTGATAAGCTGGTGTGCGCTCCGAGGGCGATGCCTAAGATGCAAGGCTCCGATTTCAATCCGCTATACGATCGTTGAACTGCTGACCGCGCAGCTCTTTCTGCTCGCCGCGATATCCTGGCTGTCGCCCGGTCTGCTTGCATTGACTCCGTCGGTGGCAATCACCGTGGTACCCTGTCACTGGCTGGTGATATCCGGTCTGCTGGTGGGAACGTTTATCGATCTCAGACACTACATCATTCCAGATTCGATTACCATCGGCGGCATGGTGGCCGGTGTCGCGTTGAGCGTGGCGGTGCCTGCGCTGCACAAATGTTCGGTTCCGCTGGACGGGCTGAAGGCTTCGCTGGTCGGAATGGGGACCGGCTTCGGGCTACTGTATGCAATTGGATGGCTGGGAAGCAAAGCGTTCAAAAAGGACGCGATGGGATTTGGCGACGTCAAGCTTATGGGTGCGATCGGAGCGTTCTTCGGCTGGCAGGCGGTTCTGTTCGTGATTTTCGTTTCATCCTTCATCGGCAGCGCCGCCGGATTGATACTGATGGCTTGCGGAAAAGCAAAGCGCGCATCGCGCATCCCGTTCGGTCCGTATTTAGCCGCGGCCGCCCTGATCTGGATGTTCTGGGGCTCGACTCTGGTAGATTGGTATTTCTCCTTAATGAAACGTTAGGCAAGGAAAGCAGCATGAATGTTGAAGTGATTCCGGTCGGTCTTTATGAAGCGAACTGCGTGGTGGTCTATGAGCGGGCGGATGCCGCCTGGCTGTTTGACCCCGGTGCGGACGGAGAGGCGATAGTCAACTTTCTCAGAGAGCGCGCGATTACGCCCAAGGCGATAATTTTCACCCACGCCCATTTCGATCACATCGGCGCGGTTAACGACGTGCTACAGGCTTTTCCCGGCATACCGGTGTACTTGAACGCCAAGGATGAAACGATGGCCTTCTCGCAACTCAACCAGGCGATGGGGTATCCCGCCACGACGCGCCCCTCCACACTTGATACGAGCAAGCGCGGAGGAGACGTGCTTGAGCTTGGAGGGTTGCGCGCGGAATTTATCGAAACGCCCGGGCACACCCCAGGTTCATGGTGCATTCTCTTCGCTGATGAAAAACTGATGATATCCGGAGATACTCTTTTCCGTTGCTCGTGCGGACGCACCGATTTTCCGGGCGGCAGCTGGCGCGATATGGCAGCTTCGCTTAAAAAGCTTTGCGCACTGCCCGAGGATATCCGGGTCATCTGTGGACACGGTCCTGAGACCTCCATCGGTGCGGAGCGGTCGGACAATCCTTACATGCGCGGCTGACAGCGGCAACGGATGTTAAATTCGCCTGCCCAGCCCGTTTGACGATCGGAATTTTGCCGAATTTTTGGCGCATAAAAAGATAAAAAAAACGAAAGTGCGCTTAAGCCTGCGCTCGTGCTTGACTTATCGCTGAAATTCAAGCAAAATACGCAAGAGATTAATGGCAAGAAGAAAAAAGATCGGTAAAAATCAGGATATTCAAGAATTTCGATAGGATGTCGGGAGGAGATAGATGCAAAGTTTGATCAATCAGATGAACCAGCTTCAAGAGATGATTCTGACGCGGGATGAGCACCGCCAGACCGGCGATGGCACGCACATGGGCCGTTTAAACGAATCGATTGATGCGATGATTGAAAAACTCCCCATGGATGTCCGCACTCTGTTTCAGCGTCTGTACAACAAAGATCACATGGTGATGACTCCGATGTACAACGGCAACTGCTCGATCTGCGGAATGCGTCTGCCAATCGCGCAGGTGCAGGCGGTCAGAGCATGCAAGGCCATACAGAACTGTCCGAACTGCGCTCGTATTCTTTTCGAGGAGACAGATGCTCCGCAGTGGATCGGCGATTCGACCACTCGCGCTTCCGCGCGCAAATCCGGCATTTCGCGTTTTTCCAATTCATCGCTGATGATAGAGAACCTCGCGGCGACCAACCGCGAAGAGGCGATCAGCGAGCTTTGCCGACTGATGGAGGAGCGCAAATTCGTCTCAAATTCGGACCGCCTGATTCAAAGCGCATTGGAGCGCGAGGCGGTGTTGAGCACGGCGATGGGCAAGGGAATCGCCTTTCCGCACGTGCGCGGCGTCGAAGGCGGCGGTCTAGCGCTGGCGATGGGTATTTCGAAGGAGGGTTTCGTCTGGGACGACGACGGGAATAAGGTGAATATTGTTTTCATGATTACGATTCCCACGGCGGTGAGTGCGTTTTATCTGCGTTTGATGTCGGGATTGACCGAAACCTTCCTGAAAGAGCAAAACCGCAAGGCGTTGCTTGAGGCGGATTCGGCCGAGGCGCTGTGGAAAGTGCTGGTCAAGGCCACCCGTTATTCTGTGAAATAAAAAAATATCGGGCATGTGGTGAAATGGCAGACACGCGGGATTTAGGTTCCCGTGCCAAAAGCGTGAGGGTTCGAGTCCCTCCATGCCCACCATTTTTCGAAGACGGAAATCGAAAAAGGAGAATGAACAAATATCATTCTCCTTTTTTTTGTGCACTTTGCGTCTTAATCCATAAACTGAAACTTTCAAATTGTGATTTTTTTTGCTATAATAATCAGCTTGAAAGTCCAAAAAAAGAAAGGTTTCGGACTATGGATACAAACACAGAGTTATGTGTCGATATCGTTAAGGAAATCGGCAAACCGCGCAACAAATTCACAAAACGCGACATTGTTTCGTTTATCGGTAAATTCGGCATCCGCCATGTCAATTTTATGTATCCCGGCGGTGACGGAAGACTCAAAACCCTCAATTTCGTCATAAATGACAAGGATTATCTCGACGAAATCCTCACTTGCGGCGAACGCGTCGACGGCTCCTCGCTCTTTTCATACATCGAAGCGTCGTCCAGCGACCTTTATGTCGTGCCGAGATACCGCTCTGCGTTCGTCGATCCGTTCGCACCGCTTCCCACGCTGTGCCTGCTCTGCTCGTTCTTCAACAAGGACGGAGAACCGCTCTCCAGCTCTCCGGAGTACACGCTCAAAAAAGCGTGCGACGCATTCCGTGCCAAAACCGGCATGGAGTTCGAAGCGATGGGCGAACTTGAATATTACGTCATTTCCAGCGAATGCGAGTCGTTCCCCGCCGTAGATCAGCGCGGCTATCACGAATCAGCCCCCTTTGCCAAGTTCAACGAATTCCGCCAGCAGTGCATGCTCTATATCGCGATGGCGGGCGGCAAAATCAAGTACGGCCACTCCGAGGTCGGCAATTTCACCGCCGACGGCAAGCTTTACGAGCAGAACGAAATCGAGTTTCTGCCCTGCGCCGCGGAAGATGCCGCCAACCAGCTCACCGTGGCCAAATGGATCATCCGCAACCTCGGTGCCGAGTACGGCTACGATATCACCTTCGCGCCGAAAATCACCGTGGGCAAGGCCGGTTCCGGTCTTCATGTCCACATGCGCATCATGAAAAACGGAGTCAACCAGATGCTTAAGAAGGGTGTCATTTCCGACACCGCCAAACGCGCCATCGCCGGCATGATGAAGCTGGCCCCCTCCATTACCGCGTTTGGAAACATGAACCCGACTTCGTACTTCCGTCTCGTACCTCATCAAGAGGCTCCGACCAACGTGTGCTGGGGCGACCGCAACCGTTCGGTGCTGGTGCGCGTTCCGCTCGGTTGGGCCTCGAAGAGCGATCTCTGCAAGCAGGCCAATCCGGCCGAATCGGAATCGGCCTACGATGTTCGCCAGAAGCAGACGGTGGAAATGCGCTCGCCCGACGCCTCAGCCAATGTCTACCTGCTGATGGCGGCGCTGGCGGTGGCCTGCCGCACGGGATTTGAAATGAAAGACGCTTTGGCCGTTGCCGAGGCGACTTACGTCAACGTCAACATCCACAAGAAGGAAAATGCGAAGCTGCTCGCCTCGCTAGACACGCTCCCGGACAGCTGTGCGGCTTCCGCCGACTGCCTTGAAGCGGTCCGCGCCGTCTACGAGGCGGAGGATGTATTTTCACCCGCGATCATCGACGGAATCATCAAAGAGCTGCGTGCGTTCAAGGACCGGACGCTGCGCCGCGACATTGAGAAGAAACCCGCACAGATTGCGAAGCTTGTGAAGTCTTATTTCTACTGCGGCTGAAGAACTGCGGTTTGCCAGTCGCTGGATAATCGGTTATAATCAACCAACTTTTCGAAAGGAAAAAACAATGAAAAAAACACTCAAGGATTTGGATCTCAACGGCAAGCGCGTGGTCATGCGCGTCGACTTCAACGTTCCGATGGCCAAGGACGGCTCGGGCAAAATTACCGATGACACCCGCGTTATGGCAGCGCTGCCCTCGATCAAGTACGTTCTCGAGAACGGCGGCAGCCTGGTGCTGATGTCGCACCTCGGCCGTCCCAAGGGTAAGGGCTACGAAGAAGCCTTCTCGCTGAAACCGGTCGCCGACTATCTCGCCAGCGTGCTCGGTCAGGAAGTCAAGTTCGCCCCCGACTGCATGGCGGCAGATGATATCGTTTCCACCCTTAAGGCCGGCGAGGTTTGCCTGCTCGAAAACACCCGTTTCTACAAGGCTGAAGACGGCAAGGTGAAGAAGGATGACGAGAAGAAGGGTATCCACCTCACCGATGAAGAGTACAAGGAGCAGAAGGCGAAGCTCGACGCCGACCGCAAGGCGATGGCTCAGAAACTCGCCTCCTACGGCGACGTCTACTGCAACGACGCATTCGGCACCGCCCACCGTGCCCACGCCTCCACCGCCGTGATCCCTGACTACCTCCAGCCCGCCGTTTCCGGCTTCCTGCTGGAAAAGGAAATCCAGTTCCTCGGCGAGGCGGTTGAAAATCCCGTCCGTCCGTTTGTCGCCATTCTCGGCGGTGCCAAGGTTTCCGACAAACTCAAGGTCATCAAGAACCTTCTCAACAAGGTCGATACCATCATCGTCGGCGGCGGCATGGCCTACACCTTCAAGAAGGCACAGGGCATGAAGGTCGGCAGTTCGCTCTGCGAAGATGAACAGCTCGGCTACGCCAAAGAGATGCTCGATACCGCAGCGGCAAAGGGAATCAATTTCCTGTTGCCGGTCGATAATATCATCGCCGACAAATTCCCCGCCGAAAAGGACGCTTCGGACATCAAGTTGCAGGTTTGCGAAGGCGACATTCCTGACGGCTGGATGGGTCTTGATGTCGGCCCCAAGAGCGTTGAGCTCTTTGCCGATGCCGTCAAGAGCGCGAAGACCGTCGTCTGGAACGGCCCGATGGGCTGCTTTGAATTCGCTCCGCTCTCCAAGGGTACCTTCGGGGTCTGCGATGCGGTTGCCACGGTCAAGGCCAACGGCGGCATCTCGATTATCGGCGGCGGCGATTCGGTTTCCGCGGTCAAGAAATCCGGCAAGGCCGCCGAGATGACCCACATCTCCACC
>JAZQGX010000066.1:0-5358 GCA_045540275.1 Kiritimatiellia bacterium
AATTGAAGACCCGCGACTTGTTTACGAGCGTGAATTTGCAACCGGCGTTATGCTCCAATCTATCCAGTCTGATGAAAGTGGGAATGTAAAGGTTGGAGTATTGGATTTGCCGTTGGATTTCTTCAAACGAATGGTGGCGGAGGAAGTGCCTTATCGCTTAGCGGCAGCAACAGACAGCGATTCAAGTTTCATGCTTGTTCTGGATGGGAATTCAGAAGAGGACATTCGGAAAACTTGTGTTGAGTGTGATCTTGTCGCACCATTCCGCTCCATAAATCCTGATGACGACCCATATGTTTATACGTTCAAACCAGAGAGAGAAATAAAAGGTATTAAGGGCGATGTCGTGGTACAGGCTCGCAACAGAGACACATTGGAGATTGTTGGCGATGGTGTCTTTGAGGCTGACAGCGGCGAGATTGTGATAAAGACTACCGGCAAGGTGAAGTCGGCAATTGATAAGCCGGCGCAACTGGTTCTTGTAATGGTTCACAATGAGGCTTGATATAATGGAGAAGTTTAGCCTATACCGTGACTTGGTCCGTAATCCACGCGAAAGCGAAGATTCGCGTATTGTTGCCGCGAAGTGGGGTGCCACGGTTGATGCATATCTACCTGAGATACCTGATGCGTCAAGTTTGCAGTACTTCAATCTTTCTGCAGAACGACTTCTTTGCAGGAGTAAGATACTGTCGCTTACGATAGACCAGGAGCTTGCAGAAAGCGAAGCGCTGCAAACAGCGCGTCCCTTTGGAAAGGGTGGCCCAACCTTTGCCATGCTTCGTGATTCGTCCGTGAGGATGGCCATGGCATTTGTGCCCCTGACACCTACCGGGGGGAATGGCAAAGCAATTTTGGCAAGGCTATATTGCGTGACTGGTCTTTCGGATAAGAACAAGCCGCCATTTGAAAAAGGGGTCGATTCGCCTGATATAGACAAGTACTCATGGTTTGTCGCTGGTGTCCCTGCGGTATTTGAAGGCGAAATGCTTTCTGGCAGATCGTGGCTACTTGCAGCACATCTTTTGATGCAGGTTGTCAATGCGAAAGATAATGCAACAGCTCGCAACCTTGCGACAAATTTCATCATTACTGGTGACGTGGATAGTGGAAGTATAAAAGAGGTCGATATGGGTCAAAAGCCCAATCTGGCGAACATCAAGGAGTACCGGGCCTACAAGTGGATCATACCTATGAAAAATGCAAACGAAATGACTAATGTACCATCTCGCAAAATTGAAAAGCCTGCTACTCTTGAGGAGGCGTACAAACTCATTGAGACTATGCAGAATGAGGCGACAAGGGCACTGCATCGGTTTTTAAGGTCATACGATCTTGATGGTATGAAGGGGCAGAAAGAAAAAATGGGGGCAGATATCTTCAGCGAGGATAAAGAGTCGGGCAAAATGCCGCTTCAAATAATATCAGAGAAGATTCGCAATACACAGAAAGCGATTGCGCAGAGTGCAGATGATGCAGAAAAGAATCGCACTAAAGAGATATTGAATAAGCAGTGCGCAATTAAGCGTTGGCTGAAGGCAGAGGGAGCCGATTGTGCAATGTTTTTTTATCTGCTTGCGAAGTTGGGTATGAAAGAGGCGTTGTCGGAGGGCGCCAATAGTTTCCCCATTAATGCAAAAGATGAGTCCGGTCTTAATGCTATGGATTGGGCATTAATAGCAGAGGATTGGGAGTCTGCAAGACTGTTGCATTCTTTTGGTGGTATGTGTAAGGTGCTCGATGCAACAACATGTTCAAATTCAAAGTTGCGAAATGCAATAGAACATTTTGGGAAAGAGTCGGATGATCAGTTCAGACTTCTTGAGACGGCAATGGAGGTTGGGCTATCTCCAAATGTTACAATGCGTAAAGCAATCTGGTATCCAGATGAAGAATCAAATTGGACAGAGGGCTCCTTGTTCGGAATGGCTTTGTGCATGGGAGATTTGCGTTGTGTTGAGTTATGCTTAAAGCATGGCGCTGACCCGAATGACAGTTTGGAATTTGCGACACATGAAATCACTCCGTTCAATGCGCAAAATTTCGATGTACAAGATAAGAATAGTCGCTTTTCGTGTGCCTTAGAACTTTTATACAGCCGTAACGAAATGTCGCATGTATGCTGCTCTAAAGAAATGGTAGAAAATATAAGACAACTTTTGCTTGCGCATGGGGCAAAAGAAGCACCTGAAGCTGTCATGGCGAGGGAACAGCATGAAAAGGAATCTGCCTTAGAAGCAGAGCTGAATGATGCCAACAAGCGACATGACATATATGCTAATGCAATAAATAGGTTAAATACCAAGGAGGACAATAAACAAAACCATGCGTTAATTGTCAAATGCATTGCTCTAGGGGAATCGATAAATTTAGATGCGCATGGTGTTATACACGAAGTGGAAAATGGTAGCATATCCCCATATTGGGTGACATCGTCGTTATTTGGTGTGGCCATCTTATATGGTTGGGAAGACATCATAAAAGAATGCATTCGGCAAGGCGCATCTTCTCGAGATACAATAGAGTACTACTCTACTGAAGAAGAGTTAGAGGGGTGTATAATAGAGAAAGGAACTGCAAAGGAAGTCATAAAGAAGCATTGGCATGGGGTGCAGAAGCAGAGATTGCTTGCCCTATTTGATATTGGCAAATCTGTCGATCCATAGACGATAACTTGATTACCTGAAGGGGTATTTATGGCAACGATATATCCACCTTTAGAAACGATTAAGAAGTTGACACAGCCGCCTACAGAAGGCGAGCTAGTACTCCTTGAATGGTTAGATAAGAATCTTTCAGATGATTTCGAAGTGTTCTTTCAGCCGTTTCTGATTGAGGCACGTCCCGACATTGTAGTGATGAGGCAAGATGGAGGTGTTGTCATTTTTGAGGTGAAGGACTGGAATCTTGCCAACTACGAATCTTTACCGAATGGAACATGGCGGATTAGGGCGAACGGAGAATTGATGCATGAAACTCCAATACGCCAAGTTGACTCATACAAGAAGAAGATTTTTTCGCTTAATAGCAAAACCTTGCTTAATGAGAGAACGGTCAAGGGCAACAAGCGTTGTTGGGGACTGGTGCATTGCGCTGTCTTTTTTCATAAATCTAAAGAGTCGCAGGTTGTTGCTCTTTGCAAGCCAGAGAACATTACTGAGAGAAACCGCAGATTTCTTCAATACATTGGGCTGTTCGGTGACGACTCGCTCTCGTCGGGCAGTCTGCGGACGTTCCTTGGCAGGAAGATTGGCGAGAGGAGATCTTACTTCACGGAATGCATCTACCAAGAGCTACGCCGCGTCTTTAAGCCAGACTTCCACACCATGGAAATGGGGATTTACTACGAGTTGACAGACGCACAGAAGATGTTGTCACAAAGCATTGCTGGTGCAAGAAAGCGTATCCGAGGCGTGGCCGGCGGTGGGAAATCATTCGTTCTTGCTCGTAGGGCAGTGAACGCACATAAGCGAACCGGTGGGAATGTGCTGATTCTAACCTATAACATTACACTGATAAATTATCTTTACGACCGCATAAGCGAGGCCCGTGAAAACTGCGAGTCAAGGTACTACTTCCACATCCAGAACTATCACCAACTCTTTAATTCCATGCTTAATGAGTGCAACATGTCTATCCCAGAAATTGCCAGAGCAAAATGGCCTGAAAAATACGGAGGTTCTAGTGTTGAGGATGAAGAGGATGACATGGACGGTAGACGGAGGATGCCTGATTTGACAGAGGATGAGCTTGAGGCCATATATTCTGATATTTCCCTCTTTAAGGGACATGAGTCTGACATCAGCAAATACGACGTTATCCTCATCGATGAAGCTCAAGACTACCGTGAGGAGTGGGTTCGTATTATCATGCGCTACAAAGCTAATTCTGACGCGGAAATTGTCGCATTTGCAGACGAGAAACAAAATGTATATGGTCGCAGTGTGGACGAAAACCGTCTTCCCGTCATCCCAGTTGCCACAGGACGATGGGATGAGTCCCTCAATACAATATACCGCCAGTGCCGTGTTATTGCAGATCTCGCTGCGACGTACCAAAAGCATTTTCTCGCAGGGAAATACAAAATCGATGTGGAGATAAAGCCCGCACGGCAGATGGAACTCCATTTTGACACTCCTCGCATTGAAGATGTTTTTCATCAATCCACCACAAATGTGTCAGTGCATGACATCGCTAGATTTATACGCGATACGGCCGCATCGGAGTCTCTTCACAATAATGATATAGTTGTTCTCGCACCAGGGGTGGATTTTATCAGAGAGCTAAGTAACGCATATGCGGACTTGACAGGTGAGAAGATAAACACTATGTGCGAAACGAAAAAGACCTATGAAGAAATCGCACAAAAATACGAGCCTCCTAGTCCAGGATCTAATATGTGCTGGGAAATGAAGCGCGACATAGAGAAGGTGCGGAGATTTAAGAAGGTTCACTTCCGTCAAAATAGGGGGTTAGTATCGTTTTCGTCGATTCTCTCGTTCAAGGGGCTGGAAAGTCCTGCTGTTTTCTTGATAGTTGGTACTGATGACTCAAAGACAGAGGATGGCACGCCCATTTTGCTTGCAGAAGAAGAATTGATGTATGTTGGCATAACTCGGGCAAGGAATAAACTATTTGTCCTAAATTTTGGTGACTCCCGTTATGAAACATTTTTCAACTCACCTGAAGTTCGTAGACTCAAAGATGAGTTCCAGGCAACAATCGGTGATGTCGCCGGGATTACGCTTGACAACATAAAGCCTTCAGATGCGACATAATCAAAGGAGAATGTGTCGTATAAACGGAAGATGAGAAATTTGAGAGGAGTGTGATATGGAAGAGCAGGAAACATACTGCTATGGTGGTGCCGAAGCTTTAGATGAATTGGAGCTTGCTCGGATTCGCTCGGAAGCCGAGCGTGGATATGCTGAAGCGCAATATGCGCTTGGGCTTGTCTTGGCTAGGCGTGATGGCGTGAAACATGGTGATTGGGCGGAAGCTGTAAAGTGGTATAGGCTTGCGGCGGAACAGGGATATGCGGCAGCGCAGCATGAGATGGGTGTTCTTTGTGCGATGGGATGTGGGGTGGCGTATGATCCGCAACAGGCGGTTCTTTGGTATCGTAAAGCGGCAGAGCAGGGCTATTCAATGTCACAGTTTGAACTTTCTCATTGCTATGCAGTTGGTTTTGGCGTTGAAATGGATGTTGACGAGTCGATAAAGTGGTTAAGGAATGCGTCGATAAATGGTAATGCAATGGCGCAAGCACAACTCGGAGCTTGCTTTGCAAACGGGAATGGTGTAGCCAAAGACCTAGAAGCAGGATTGATGTGGTTGCGCAAAGCCGCTGATCAGGGA
>JAZQGX010000067.1:0-40840 GCA_045540275.1 Kiritimatiellia bacterium
CGGAAAGATAGCTAGAAGGCCCAAAACAGGAGAGCGGAGCCAATGGCATTTCAACTTCTGCAATATCGTTAGTTCCTACATCCACACGCAAAACACCGACCGCATCGTCGGCAAAACCATAATTGCATGCTTTAGAAACAAGCAGGAGCAACAGCATTAAGTTGATGATAGACTTCACAAACAATCCCTAATACAAATAAATCCACGGCAAACAAACAAGAAGCGACCTTGACGGTATGCTATCATCAATCATCGGCCAATTCAACTCAAATTTTAAGCCGCATGGATATGGATATCGCATCTCATTTATTGGTGAATAAATTTTTCCTGCTGGCATGAGCAAGCAGATCGTAGTTCTTCGCCCCGCTGATGCGCACTTCGACAAAGTCGCCGGGTTTGACCACAGGCGAAAGATGCGTGACATAGGTAACGCCATCCACGCCCGGAGTCTGGCGGTCAAGCCACCCCTTGCCGTTCTCACCGTTGCATGTCGCAAGCAGCAGCCGCCCGTAGGTGCCGCGCAATTCGTTCTTCGCCCGCTCAGCGATAATCGAGGCGTGCTCACGCATCAGCATACGACGCCAACGGCGTGCAATCGTCTCGGAAACCGTCGGCAGCGTCTTGGCCAGTTCCAACGCCCTGGTCCCCTCTTCCGGCGAAAACGGGAAAATGCCTATGTGGTCAAATCGCGAAGTCCTGATAAAATCAAGCAACTCACCGCACTCCTTTTCCGTCTCGCCGGGGAACCCGGTCATGAATGTCGTGCGCAACACCATTGACGGTATCGCTTCGCGCAGACGGGAAACGATGGTCTTGGTCGCCGCAATCTCGTCGGCACGCCCCATGGCGCGAAGAATCTTCTCGCTGACATGCTGGATGGGGATGTCAAGATAACGGCAAATCTTGCCGCTTTGAGCAATCGTCTCAATCAATTCGTCCGTAACCGCCGAAGGATAGGCGTAGAGAACCCGGATGCGGAAATCGCCAGGAATCTCGTCAAGCTTGCGCAGCAAACCGGCAAGATTCGCGCCGTCCTTCAGGTCGCATCCGTAACGCGTGGTATCCTGCGCCACCACATCCAACTCTTTGACCCCCGCTTTTACCAGTGCTTTGGCCTCGGCTACGATATCTTTGGCAAGACGTGAACGATACCGGCCGCGGATGCCGGGAATGGCACAGAACGTACAACCGTGATCACACCCTTCCGCGATTTTAAGATAGGCAAAGGCAGCTCCCGTAAACAGCAGCGAGGGATACTCGGGATTGTACACCTTACCCGGAGACGGTTCACTGACTTTGACGGCGGAACGCAGTTTTCCAGACTCAACAGCGGCAAGAACCTCTGGTGCCAGCTCCAAATCATTTACCCCGAGAAACGCATCAACCAGCGGAAAGGTCGCCGCCAGACGCTCGCGATACCGCTGGGAAAGGCAGCCGGTTACAATCACCGCCTTGCATGCTCCTCTGCGTTTATGTTCACATGCTTGAAGTACGGCCTCTACCGACTCCTCACGTGCATCGCGAATAAAAGCGCAGGTATTGACAATAATGACGTCCGCCTTCTCCGGCGAAGGGGCGAAAACCGCGCCACTCTTCTTGAGAAAGCCCGCCATGACCTGGGCGTCAACCGTATTTTTCGCACATCCCAAACTGATAAAGCCTACCGACAAACCCATACTACGCCTCCTTAACTACTGCTACTCGCCGGTTGCGTAAAGCACAGCCCCAGTTTCGCCATCTGCGATGCAGAACGATTCGGGATGACGGTGCAACTCCGATTTGAAGGTAAGCTTGCCGTCGTACCTGCGCTGAATTTCAACAAGGAACGCTTCGTCTTCGGTGCGCAACCGCTCCATAACGCTGGGCGAAACAATCACCTGAAGCGAGACTACCTTCTTGCCTTCGGTACGCTGCTGACGCATCAGCGCGGAAATCTGGCGCTGAATGTCGACGCTGATTGCCAAAGGCGACTTGATCACTCCGTGCCCTTTGCAGTACGGACAGCCGGAATACATCTGCGACAGCAGGCTTGATTCCTGACGCTGGCGGGTCATCTCCATCAATCCCAGCTCGGAAAGCTGCAAAACGTTGGTCCTGGCCCGGTCGCGCTTCAGCGCGGCCTTCATCGCCTTGTACACCGCAGTCTGATGTTTGCGAGACTTCATGTCAATCAGGTCGACCACCACCAATCCGCCGATGTTGCGCAAGCGCAGCTGCCGGGCGACCTCGTCGACCGCCTCCAGATTGACCTCAAGAATCGCCTCTTCCTGCGACCCCTTGCCGCGGTGACGCCCGGTATTGACGTCAATGGCGATCAACGCCTCGGTCTCGTCGACCACCAGGTATCCTCCGCTCTTGAGATTGACCTTGCGGCGAAACGCCTCTTCCAGCTGCCGGTCGATTCCGTAGTAGCGGAATACCGGCTGCGGTCCTTCGTAAAGATTGACAATCTTCTTGGCATGGCGGGAAATTTTTCCCGCAATGTCACGAACCCGATTGTACGCATCGACATCGTCGATGGTGACGCGGTCGACATCCTCGGTCAGCCAATCGCGGACGACCCGCTCGATCAAATCAGGCTCTTGGTAAACGCAAGCCGGAGATTTCAATGTGCGGATATTGTTCTGAAGGCTGTTCCACTGCTCCCAAAGACTGCGCAGGTCGCGGACGAAGGCTGACTTGCTCGCCCCCTGCCCGGCCGTACGCACGATGAGACCGGCGTTGTCGGGAAGCGGAAGGCGGTCCAGGATTTTCTTGAGACGCTTACGCTCCTCCCCGTCGCCGATTTTGCGCGAAACTCCGCGCAGATTGGTATCGGGCATCATCACCAGATGACGTCCCGGGAGGCTGAGACTCGCCGTCACGCGCGGACCTTTGGTGCTGATCGGCCCCTTGGTGACCTGCACCACGATTTCCGTGCCCGGCGCAAAACGGCGTTGTATCTCCTCGTTGGTAAAACGGTGCGAACGCGAGCGCGAACGGTCGCGGTCGCCGTCATCGCCCTCGTCCAGACGGTTCTCGTCGTCGGGAATCATGTCCCAATAATGGAGAAACGCATTCTTCTTCAGACCGATGTCGACAAATGCCGCCTGCAAATCGTTTTCGAGGTTTTGCACACGCCCCTTGAAGATGCTGCCCACCAGACGCTCCTCGGTCGGGTGTTCGCACTGGAACTCCTCCAGCCGTCCGTTCTCGATTACCGCTACCCGCGTCTCGAGTCTCTCGACATTGATTACAATTTCGCGCTTAGGCTCTTTCTTTTTGAACAATCCGAAAAACATGACCAACCTCCTTCAGAATCTTTCCTCCGGCTTTTCGCCGTGAACAGAAATACTTTGGACGATACCAAACGTCACGAAAAGCGTGAGCAAAAAGGTCCGTCCGTAACTTATAAATGGCAACGGCAATCCGGTTATCGGCATCAATCCGATCGTCATCGCAATGTTGATGAACATATGCGAGAAAATCAGAGTCATCGCGCCGACCGTAAACAGCCGTCCCGTGTCATCCTTACACTTAATCGCAACCGCCGTACAGGATCCCAACAATCCCAGAAACAGCAGCAGCACCGTCAACGATCCCGCAAACCCCCGCTCTTCGGCGAGGACGGAAAAGATGAAATCGTTTGTCGCAATGGCGGGGGGAAGATAGCCGAGCGTGTACTGTTCGCCGTGCCCCAACCCTTTACCCCAGACTCCGCCGGAACCGACCGCAATCTCCGACTGGCGGCGATTGTAGCCGCTGCCGTAAAGATCGCGATCGGGAAAAAGAAAAACCTGCAGGCGTTTGACCTGATGCGGACGCAGACAAGTCAGGCGGATTGCCGCCGCACGACGCTCAGGAGAAACATCAGGCCGCTCGGCATAGGCAATCGCGCCCAGAATCAGAACCGCCACCAGCATGCCGGCTAGAGTAAAACCCCAGACCAGACGGGGACAGACCCCCGAGACCATCAACATTGCCAGCACGGTAGGCACCAACACCAATGCCGTCCCCAAATCGGGCTGAAGCATCACCAGCACCATCGGCACTCCCGCAACCGCCACCGTCATGAGGAAAGATCCGATTCCGCGACGACACCCGCGCTTGCCCAGCTCGCGGGCAAGCACCATGATAATGGCGATCTTGGCCAACTCGCTGGGCTGAATGCCGAATATCCAGCGTTTTGCCCCCATAATCTCGGTTCCGGCGAACGGCAGCGCGACGAGCAAACCGAGCGCAGCAACATACACCACCCACCGCCAGTGCAGAATACGCCTATACGGAACGCATGCAATCACCGTAAAAACCGAAAATCCGATCACGGTCATCATCACATGCTGAAACGAGAGCGCCTTAAGCGCCGAATCCAAACGAATAGAACAGGCACTGTTTATGAAAACCGCACCGATCACGCTCAATGCCAGCATTGTCAGCGGCATGACGAAATTCATCGCCCTGATTTTTTTGAACAGCGACTTCACGGTTCCACCTCCGATCCGGATGCTGGCGCCTCTCCAAACGCAGACACCAGCACATCATGAGCCAGAGGTGCTGCGGTTTTTCCGCCGGAGTCACCATTTTCGACGACTATCGCCAGTGCTATCGAGGCCTCGCGGTCACATGGAGCAAAAGCGATTACCCACGTATTCTTTTTGCGCTTGCCTCTGACGTCAAATTCCGCCGTGCCCGTTTTTGCAGCAACCGTCAATCCGCGCACGGCGGCACGCTTGCCCGTCCCCGAATCCACCACCGCCTGCATTCCGCGGCGCACCAGATCGAGATTCTCCCGCTTCCAGCCGATTGGAGTGCCGCTCCGCCTGCTGCATGACCACGCATCCCAAGCTCGTAGCGTCTCGATGTGCAGATGAGGCTTAAGCAAACGCCCGCCGTTGGCAATGGCGGCACAGACATTGGCCATTTGCAACGGCGTGGCCAATAGCATGCCCTGTCCGATTGAGGTCTGACAGGTGTCACCCGGGGTCCACGTCTGATTTCGATGACGGCGCTTCCACTTCGGATCGGGGAGCGAACCAGCTCTTTCGTAAGGCATATCGACCCCGGTTTTGCTTCCAAGTCCGGCCTGCGCTGCGCATTTGCGGATGTGTTCGTATCCGATTTCATGACCGAGGTGGCAGAAAAACGCATTGCACGATTTTTCGATGGCGCTCTCCAGCGTCAGCGGGCCGTGCGGAATTCCACCCCAACAGCGAAGACGCATCGTGCCGAGACGGAACACCCCTTCGCAATCATAAATCGTTCCGGACTGATATCCGCTTTCCAATGCCGCCAGCGCGGTGATGGTTTTGAAGGTGCTGCCCGGGGCGTAAAGTCCATTCAGCGCACGGTTGAGCATGGGACTGAGCGGATTGGAATTGAGTCGTTCCCAGACGGCGGGGTAAAGCACCGGAACAAATTCGTTGGGGTCGAACCCCGGCACGCTGGCAATTGCCAGTATCTCTCCGTTGCGCGGATCGAGTACCACACCCGCCGCCGCCGAGGGCGGTCCCTCCTCGCGGGTTTCCGGAGTGAAAGCCAACGCCCGTTTCAACGAATCTTCCAGCGCGCGCTGAAGTTTCAAATCGAGCGAAAGATAGATGTCGCGCCCACGGGTCGCGGAAACATCCATCCAGGTCGCGGTTTTGTAACCGCGAGCATCCACCTGCAGGAGACGGCCGCCGGTCGCACCGGTCAGCGTGGCATTGTCATAAGCCTCGATACCTTCGCGCCCCACCATTTCGGGAAGATAGAAATGCACCTTCTCACCCGGAAGCGAACGGGGCTTGTCGCGACGGACATATCCAACGGTATGCCCCGCCAGCTCTCCCTGAGGATAAATGCGTTCGGGCTGCACATAGATATCGGTGCCGGGGAAATTCGTGGTTGACCAGCGCGCCAGTGCCTGCTGGTCGACATCGCGCCACGCGAGAAGTGGCATCGGCAAACTGCGCATCACGTGGTTGGAAACGGAGGCATAGGAGATTTGGCGGGGCAGCCCCAGCACCACTGACAGACGATCGATGCTCTCGTTGACGGCATCGATGGTGTGAGTCCACTTTCCCCGCCTGCGCAGTTCTTCCACATAGTAGGCGATGCAATAGCTCGCCCGGTTGTCGGCCAGACACGATCCGTCGCGGGCGTAGATGCGCCCACGCAGACCCGGAACCTGAACGCGCCGAACGCTCTGCCGGCGCAGATCGGCGGAAAAGTTGGCACTACGCAACACCTGCACCTGGTACAGGTTGCGGATCAAAAACACGATGCCGACGGCAAACAACGCCATGAGCACCAGTAAATGCCAACTAGCTATTCGTTTCTGTCCAGATGATTCCATTTTCGCCATTTTCCGGAACAATCCGGCCGGAGTGCCGATCGATGAAACCGACAAGGAAATTGCCAACCGCCGCGGACAGCACTCCTGCGGGAAATGCCAAAGCGCAGCGGACAAGAAGCTGTACAAACGTCACGGGAAGGTTTGCGCCCGAAAAGGCATAGGTCCAAAGAACCAGGCCCGAGGTGGCCGCACCGCAGAGCAGCACCCCCTGAAAGGCGTTTTTCAGCGGAAGCCCGCCGTGATACAATCTGACAACACCGAAAATAGAGAGCAGGTATGCCGCAGTGCAAAATCTCGGCAGCAACCCGATCGAATCATTGAGCATCCCGGCCCAAAGCAAACATACAGCTGCCTCCGACAGTGGGCGCTTCCACGCAATCACAAGTCCTGTGGCAATCAACAAGGGAAAACCCGGCAAGTTCGCACCGAAGCCAGGAATCTGCGTCTGGCACCATGCGGCGAAAATCAGCAATACCGCATCTGCCATCGCCTTAAGCGGCTCACTCATTCGCCCCTCCTTTCACCGGACAGAGCAAAAAGACCTCGCTCAATCCGGCAAAGTCCACCGCGGGCATGACATCCGCTTTGCGTGAAAGACCATTTTCATCAAGCGAGCTTTCAAGCATCCAGCCGATGGTCAAGCCCTTGGGAAACGCGCGACCCAGCCCGGAAGTTTCCACGCGGGTGCGCGGAGGCGGAGCAAAATCGCGTTCCAAATACTGCAGACGCAGCGGCTCAACCACATATAGCAGATCAAGCGTGCTGTCTTCAGCCCCCGACTTGACGCCTTTGCCGGAAAGAATGCCGCGGATGGTGCCTACGCTGTTGGTGCCGCCGGCGATTGCCAGCTCTACCGGAATACGGCTATTAGGATCGGTAATGAGCATAATTTCACAGGTGTGCGGCGAAACCTCAATAACCCTGCCGACCACCCCGTCTGGCGCAGCGGCAGGAGTTCCTACCTCGACCCCGTGAATTGAGCCGCGCCCGACATGAATGCTTTGCCATACCTCAGAAGCTCCGCCCCGCTCAAGAATCGGGGCCGGCAACCATCTTCTGCGTTCGGGGATCGGGAAGTCGAGCAACTTGCGCAGCCGTTCGTTTTCCTCTTCGAGGCGAGGTATCTCCATCGTCTCCAGTCGCAAGGCGGCGACATGGCTTTCAAGCTGCCTGATGCGCGAGGCATATCCCGCCCTTTTGAAGATTGCGCCCGCCCGGAGTAAAACATTGCGTTCGATCCAATTGCGGAAATTATCGAGCGGATACAGCGCCTCTTGGGTAAACACACGTACACCGACCGGAAACAGCATCATTGCCGTAACCGTCAGCACACCCAACCATACCCATGTTTTAGAATGCTTCGTAACAACCTCTCACTCAAAGAAGTGCGAGGCGAACCGGAAGAAATCAATGACCGCGCTTCAGTCTGGAAAGCAGATTCAACTCATTGAGCACCATTCCCGTACCCTCTGCAACCGCACTGAGCGGATCTTCCGCAAGGGTCACGGGCAAGCCCGTCTGGGAGGCAATCAGTCTATCCAGGCCTCGCAACAGTGATCCGCCGCCGGCCATTACCAGACCGCGGTCGACCAAGTCGGCGGAAATTTCAGGCGGGCAGCGGTCAAGTGTATTGCGCACTGCGTCGACAATTGCAGAAACCGGCTCCTGCAACGCATCGCGAATCTCTTCCGACGTGATGGTCAAGGTCTTGGGAAGTCCGGCGACAAGATCGCGGCCCTTGACCTCCATTGTCTTTTCCTCGCCCATTGAATAAGCCGAACCGATATTGATTTTGATTTCTTCTGCGGTACGCTCTCCTATAATCAAATTGTACACGCGCTTGATGTAGGCAACGATGCATTCGTCCATCGCATCACCGCCGACACGAACGCTGCGGGCGTAGACAATTCCCGAAAGGGAGATTACCGCCACCTCGCACGTGCCGCCGCCAATATCTACAATCATGTTTCCTGCAGGATCCGAAACCGGCAAGCCCCCGCCGATGGCGGCCGCCATCGGCTCCTCAATCAAAAACACCTCACGGGCTCCGGCATGGCGCGCAGCTTCCTGCACGGCGCGTTTTTCAACTTCGGTAATATCGCTGGGAACCGCCACAATCACTCTGGGACGCATCAAACGGGTTGAATGGGCCTTTCGGATGAAATGGCGAATCATCTCCTCGGTGATATCGAAATCCGCGATAACGCCTGATTTCATCGGCCGGATGGCGACGATGTTGCCCGGCGTTCTTCCAAGCATTTGTTTTGCCTCGTCGCCAACTGCCATAATACGCCGGGTTTCCTCCTGAATCGCAACCACGGACGGTTCACGAATGGCAACACCGCGGTCTTTCACAAAAACCAAGGTGTTTGCGGTACCCAAATCGATACCAATGTCACTAGACAGAAAAGAAAACCATTTTGAGAACATGGCGTACACTCTCCAAGGGGCAACCCTGACTATTTACCGAAAAGGGTAGTATTACTCATTATATTGAATCGGTCAAGCCGAAAAATCAATTTTTTTGACTATTTTTCTCTTTTTTTCGCCATGGAGGGTAAAATTTCACCCGTCTGTCAATCTCTGCCGCCGGGACGCGGGAACATCCTGAGAAAGAAAACCCGCGCGCTTTTTGCGATATTTCACTACCTGCAAAGAGCGTGCGGGAAAGCATAAACGCATTTTCGCCTTTTTATTTGGCGATTCTGAATATTTCAGCCGCTCCGACCTCGAGCCAATACACGCCGTCCTGCCGCTCGGTTCCGACGACCGAGCCGTCCTTTGCGATGCGCTCCGTCCCGGGTATGAATTCGGCCTTCAAGGTAATCTCCTTTTCCAGCTCGCGGTTGACCACCATCAGATACTCGTACTTGCCATTGGTGAAGCAGGAGACGACGGCGCCGCCGTCGGTGACATTGAGCGATTTTACAAATGCGGGCCGCTTTTCGAATTTCTTCACGCCTTGCGGCAGGGGTTCACCGAGGTGTGCAACCGTCGGCAGTTCCGCACCGAGAAATACGAAGGCGCGGGAGTTGAGTTCTTTGTTGACATTGCGCACCCGGTCGTAGACCGGCGTCCGCTTGGCGGTCGCATAATCCAAGGGGGCATTGTGGAACAGATCGTGACTGGTATTCGGGGAACGGAAGGTAAAGTATTGCAGATGCCGCGCACCGTAAGCCAGTGCGACATACAGCTCTAACTTCATCTCGTTTTCGCTCGGCGGCAGGTAATCCCAATGACCGCCGTTTCGGTGAGGAGTGCAAAGCGCGAATGCGGAGATGGGCATTTTGCGTTCTTTGCAGAACGCTAAAACGGTTTCGAACTGTTCAAACCAAGTCGGTTTGAGCTCTTTTTTCATGCCGTCGTGGGGAAATGGACGCTTGATGTTTTTGAGGAACTTTCCCTCGGGGGTGACGGGGTACATGTCAAAGGAGAACCAGCCCGCGTCGATTTCGTCGGCATATCGTTTCATGTAGGTCGGATAGTCTTCGGTCTGAAGCCATTTGGTGCTGGCATCGTTTCCGAAGGCATTGACATAAAACCCGTGAGTGGAATCGAACTGCTTGAGATACTTGATGTGTTCGCCGATTTTGACGAATTGCTGGGCGCGAGGCTCGTCTTTGATAAAATATGATTCCAGCGCGGGGTGGTCTTTGACGGCTTTGATGATTTTCTCAACATCTGCAGCCCGGTTACCGATGCGTTCGAGCTTCGGCATGCGCAGGCACAGCTTCACCCCAGCCTCATGGGCGGCGTCAAGTATGCGCAGCGCATCCTCAATGGTCTTGGCATCCTCGATGGTTGCGGTAAATCCGGCATTTGCCAGCTCGCGAAAGTATTCCACATTGATAATCATATTGGTGCTGCGTTCACGGCCGTTCCAAGCGAGAACGGGAAGACGAGGCGATGCCTGAAGCGGGCCTCCACCGGCAACAACGGATAAAATCAGCACGCCAAGAATCTGAAATACGGAATATCTGCTCATGTTCAGTTGCTCCTATCATAAAAACATCAAAAAGGGAGCACCAACTATACCAAATTCGCTTTTACAGTGCAAATCTCCAGCCATTTCTATTTTTTGCATATAGGGCAATATCTCGTACAATGTTTTTCATGCGTGGAATGGTATCATATTCTTGGGCTAATCGAAAGTGGAACTTTCAATCAGCCCAAATATTACAAATAATAAGGTCTCTCACCACGTGACGATTTTGCATATTGGAACCTTTTTTAGAACAGCCTTATTAATGACAAGCCTCTGTGCTGTTCTTTCACTCTCATATAACTCAATAAATCCCCATCAAAATAAAAACTCTTCCATCGGATAAGGTCGCTTCAACATCTGGTATTTGCTTCCAGCAGCGGCATTGTACGGCAGAAATTCGATGCCGAGACACGAAGGCACTGCCCCCACCAACTGCTGAAACCTCGCCCGGCAATCCGGTGCATCGTTGACTTTCGGTATGCACGGAACCCGTACCACAAACGGAACGCCGGAACCTTTCAACCATTCGAAATTGGCCAGCACTTGCGAAAAATCGCCGC
Organism: Kiritimatiellia bacterium; assembly: GCA_045540275.1. Classification (GTDB taxonomy): domain Bacteria; phylum Verrucomicrobiota; class Kiritimatiellia; order RFP12; family UBA1067; genus RGIG8368. The sequence goes on from JAZQGX010000067.1 coordinate 10,859, forward strand.
CGCACCAATGCGAAAACGCCTTCGCATCATAGTGCTTGATATCCTGATAAACAAGATCCATCTTGGAAATTACTGCGCGGTAATCCGCTTCCGGCACCTGAGCGCAGGTTTCCACCGCAAGATGTACGCCTCGCTGCTTGAGAAGCGGAATCAACTCCAGCAGAAATTCGCTCTGTGCCAAAGGTTCGCCGCCGGAAAAGGTTACCCCTCCCCCCGACTGCGCCATCATGTCGGCGTTCTTCAGCAGTTCCGCCGCCAGATCCGGGGCGCTCCAATCGGAGCCGCAAACAATCCGCGTGCCGTCGTGGCGCGTCATCGTTTCAACCGCAAAGGACTGTCCCTCCGGATTCTGGCACCACGCGCAACGCAGCGGACAGCCTTTGAAAAAAACGGTCGTGCGAACCCCCGGTCCGTCATGAAGCGTAAATTCGCGAATCTCGAAAATTCTTCCGTTCACGATACGGCCAATTCCACCCGCTTGATAATCTGATCCTGATAGGGCTTGTCCAACTCTACAAAATATCCGCTCCAACCCCAAACGCGAACAATCAAATGCCGGTGGCGTTCAGGATGAAGCTGTGCATCTTGCAGCGTCTGGCGGTTGATCGTGTTGATCTGCAACTGATGCCCGCCACGCTCGACGAAGAACTTGACCAAATGCGCAACTTTGGAAATTCCGTCCGGAAACAGGAATGCCGAATCGTGAATCTCAATCGTCAACGGCCCGCCATTGCAAACTGCCGCCAGATCGGGCTCGGTAAAACTGCGCACCACCGAAACCGGCCCCTTCACCGGCACGTCCAACGACGGTGCATAGTTTGCCGAAAACGCCTCGCCTTTCAAACGGCCGTCCGCCGAGGCCGGAACCTCGCGAGTATGCCAGATATAATACATCGCACTGCCCGTTCCCGGCCGGAAAATACCGCCGCGGTCATTTTTGCGCCCTGCAAAAGCCTTGCCCCAAAACGCCAGCAGCTCCTTCGCCAAATCGTCCGCCCTGCTGTCGGCATTGCCCATTTTCGGTGCGGCCTTGGCCGCCGCCAGCACCTCCGGACGTCCGGCATAATCGCAATCCAGCAAGGAAACCAGTTCGGGCAGCGATACCATTTTCCGCTCAAAGACCAATTCACGTACCGAGGCCAGCGAATCGACCGCAACGGCAATCCCGGTACCGTGGATGCCGAAGTTGTTGTACTTCGCACCTTTGCAGATATCGCGCGCGTTCTTTATACAATCGGTCGAAATGACCGAAACGAACGGACCGGGCAGAATCTCGACATGACGATACTTTTCAACCAGAGCATCGGCACGCCGCTGGATTTCGGCAAAGAACATCGCCTTGACAGCGTCAAAGTCGACCGCCTCACCCTTTACGGCCTTGTCAGCCGCCTGGCGAAGCGCACAATCGAGCGAACCGACAAAACTTACCGCGTCGATGTTGTTGATGTCCATTCCACAACCCGGAATCAGAAACTCCCAGCATGCGGCAACAGAGTAATCCCTTGCATCCTCCAATTCGTAACCCCAGTTCAACAGCGCAGGGATCACGACATCATCATTGGCATACTGAGGGAATCCCAACCCCTTGGCGGTAAGCTCGGTCCCCATCTCGTAAATTTCAAAAGGCGTGTTGCGATCGACGCGAAGATTGATTTTCGGATCGACCAGTTTCAATTCGGAGCAGGCTTTCAGACACAGCTTCGACAGCTCGTTGAACGCATCGCGTCCGTCCCTGGTTTTTCCGCCGAGCATGACCGACTGTCCGTTGTCGCCCTGCTGCACGCCGATATAAAGGTCGCTGTCCCGATTGCAGGAGATAAAAAACTCCTCAAGCATTTCAAGCGCCTGCTCTTCGGTAATGCGTCCAGTTTTGATATCCGCATCATAATACGGGAACAGGTACTGATCGATGCGTCCAAGACCGCAATGATATTCGCCTTCGCACCAGAGCACATAGTGCAAAATGCGCAGAGCTTGAAGCGCCTCATGGAACGAGCGCGCTCCCTTGCGCGGAACCTGCGCCAGCGTTTCGGCAATCTTGTCCAACCCTTCGGCCTCGGCCTCAGCACGATAGCGGTCAACCAAATCCAGAACCGCTTTCACGCTCAGAATGGCATTTTTCAGAAAGCCGACCCCCTCTAGATCCGAAGCTTCCTCGCACTCGGCAAGCCGCGCCTCCATCTCCTTCAGACGCTGCTCCAGACCATCGCGGATAGTCGGCCCGAAATCCGCCGTCAGGTTGAACACCACGCCCTTTTCACCGAAAGCGGTCCCCGCCTTACGGCGCGCATCCATCTCGGAATCGGAATGCAAATCCGGAATCTGGCGGACGGTTCTGGTGAATGCTATTGTCTCACCCTCCATGAATACCGGACGCTCCGCCTTCAACATTTCCTCAAGTCCGATTCGCGCGCGGGTCTCGTCATCGACATTTTCCGCAATGAAGCCGTTGAGCAACCCGCTCCAATCGACATCACGCCGAAATGCCGCCTGCTCCTTGTCAAAAGTACGATCCAATAAACTCTGAATTCTAGCTGTCACCGCAGCCCCCTTTCTGTTAAATTCCCTTACTTCAACAACATCACATCTACACGGTAAAATAAAAAATCATCACATCGTGCTATCAACTGCACTTCCCCTTTTCCGCTCCGACTCCGCCGCTATCGTCTGGTTGTTGATGCCCGGACGATCAACGGTGCCGAAATGAGAATTTTCCTTATGGGAAGAGACCTGTTCTGCATCCGATCCCTCAAAGTCTTGTATGAAAAGCAGGCGATGTCCTCGCATGGCTGCCGTATGGTGGTCAGCGGCGGAGTCGCCGTTATGGCACATCTGACATCGTCAAAACCTGCGAGCATGACATCCTCGGGAACCGAATATCCCAAATCGGCAATCGTGTTGCGCAATTGCGCCGCGACAAAATCGGACTCGCAAATAATCGCGTCGGGACGCCGGCGGCGATTGAAGTAACGGGCGATGGTTTCCGCATCGGTCGGTTCGGCAACGATAACATTGTCGCGGCGGTGCACATCTCCGAACGCGCTCAATGCCCCATACAGGCGATCCCTGATGACGGACGCACAATCGGGGCGCATCAAAAAGTGAATGCGGCTGACGCCCTGCTCAAGCAGGTGAAGTCCCAAACAGCGTCCGGCTGCGAAATTGTCGATTCCAACAAAATCATACTGAGGCGAATTGGGGTCTGTTTCAACATCGCGGTCAATCAGCACCACCGGGATGTCCGCCCGGTCGAAGAGCCGCAGAATCTCGCGAGTTACGGTGCGCTTTGCCTTCAGGAACGCGAGCGGCTGAAATATCACGCCCGCCACGCGCTGCTCGACAAATGAACGCGCCAGCGCGCACGCCTCTCGCGCGCGACGCGCCGGAGTACTCCCGGTAATATCGCCGTACAGCACGGTAAACCCGTCGTTCTGAGCAAATCGCACAATCGACTGGCATATACTAGGGAATATTTCACCGTACGAAAGTCCCGGTACGATCAATCCGATGCGGCCGCCCTCGGCAAACGTATCACGGGTTACGAACGTCCCCTTGCCGCGCTTGCGGAACACCAACCCTTTGCGCACCAACTCGTGCATCGCCTTGATCACGGTTATCCGTGAGACGTTAAAACGGCGAATCAGTGCTTTCTCCGACGGCAAAGGACTTCCGAAAGGATATTCCCCTTCACGGATTTTCTTTTGCAGCACATCGAATATCTGAAGATATTTCGCATTCTTCGACATAGTCAACCCTTGCAAGGACAATTAGAGAAGCATAATCATCGTTCCAGAAGGACGGATCCTCCACACATTGCCATTACGCTCGATCATCTCGGCGGGCACCCCTTCAAACACCGGTTCGCCGGTTACCTCGCCCGTAACAACGAGCTATTTTTCATAGTTGTTCCCTTTTCTCAAACATTCAGTTGCAATAAACTGGCGTTTTGAATACTTTTATCTTACCACAAATCAATAGAATTTTGCCAAATGATATATCAACTTTTAACAATTATTTCACTTTACCTTTGCGCTTCCGCTTTAACCTGTGCTAAAATTCGCGCATGAAAAAATACATCGTAAAAAGCGTCCCTTGGATATTGATGGCGATATTGTTTACCGCTCTGACTCGAATGGTGATTCGTCAATCCCCTCGTTCCTTCCCTCAAAATGCAGCCGAGCTTCGTGAAGAGGCGCATGACATCATCATGTCCAAATGCGCCGATTGTCACGACTCGTCCCAGCCGCCCCCCTTCTATGCCAAAATCCCGCTTTTGGGCAAACCGGTTATGGATGACTACAACAACGGCATCCGGCATTGGGATCCGTTTGATCGCTCGTATCTGGGAGCGGCGGCCGCAACCACCAACAAGACGCTCTTCCCGTTGTCCATTGCCGAAAAGACACGCAAGGTTCTCGCCATCAATTCAATGCCACCGCGCAAGTATACCGTTGTCCACTGGGGCGCGGGTCTTTCGCGCAGCGAAAAGGAGATCCTCGCGGCATGGGCCGCCTTCATTCAGGCGGAATGGCTGGTCAAATGGGGCATAAACGGAAAAGCCAATCAATCTTCGTATATCCCTTTGCCCAAATCGATACCGCATGACGCCGCCAAAGCCAAACTCGGCGAAAAGCTGTACAATGACAAACGCCTCTCCTCCGACAATACAATCTCTTGCGCCTCGTGCCATGATTTGACCAAGGGCGGTACCGACAATCTGCGCTACTCGAAGGGCGTTGACGGACAGTTGGGCGGGGTAAACGCACCTACCGTGTACAATGCGGTGTTCAACATCCGCCAATTCTGGGACGGCCGCGCCGCCGACCTTGCCGAACAGGCGGGAGGTCCTCCGCTGAACCCGGTGGAGATGGCCAGCACCAACTGGACGCAAATCATCGTCAAGCTCGATGCCGATGCGCAGTTCAAGGAGGAATTCCTCAAGGTCTATCCCGAAGGATTCAGCGAAAAGACGATTTGCGAAGCCATCGCCGAATACGAAAAGACCCTGCTTACGCCCAATTCGGCATTCGACCGCTACCTGAATGGTGAAGCCAACGCCATTGACAAGGAAGAAAAAAGAGGGATGGACCTTTTCAACAAATACTCATGCATCTCCTGCCACAACGGCCCGACGCTGGGCGGACAATCCTTTGAATACGCCGATCTCAAGGCCGATTACTTCAAGGGCAGAAAACTCACCGACGGTGACAAAGGTCTCGAAGCCTTCAGCAAACAGGCGAAGGATTCGAAACGGTTCAAAGTCCCATCTCTGAGAAATCTGCAACTGACCGCGCCCTATATGCACGACGGATCGATTGCGACAATTAACGAGGCGGTTGCCTCCATGCTCAGGTGCCAGGTCGGCGTTCCCGTCAACGACAACGAAGTTGCACAGGTTGTCGACTTCCTTTGTACCTTGACGCCGCAAGCGACCCCTTGACGGAAACGGCTTACATCTGCTGCATAAATCTTACGGCAGCCAGTTTGTATTCAGGCGCGAACTCCCGGGTTTTCCTTTCGAAAATCCGGGTTTTTGTTCTCTGCAGCTCGAAGAGCTTTGACGCGCTTCCGACATAAATATAAAGAATTTTTCGTTCCGAATCCCATTTTCCGGGCCGGCACACCTGCGCAGCGGTCTCCCCGACCAACTCGCTCCAATTGTCAGTAAGCCGCTGAACCCACGGACTGGCGCCGACGCCAAGCTTGGACAGAACACCCTCCATGCAGGTCGACATCGACAGCGCCTCTACGCGGGTTTCCGGCGGATCGGCATCGATCGGGAGGCCGGGACGCACGGAATCGAAAAGACGGTCTACACCCTTGTTGCGTTTAATGTCACGCTCGGTCAGCTGCTGTCGTCCCTCCCCCCTTTTTTTCGAAGGATAGACGTAATAGAGATCGCGCGACGGAAGCGCATACTCCTCCTGCGACAGATCGTCTTCTTCAGCGATGAAAACTTCCTTTTTTTTCTTCATTCCAGAACCTGACCAAACAACGCTTCCGGAAGCAGACATGATGCAAAAGCGTGATCTCGATAGATGCTGGTGCGCAACTCATTCATTCTTCCGGTGAACTTCTTGAACGGTGTCAGCCACTGCCCCGTCAGCTCGATGGTCAAAACGCCCGACGCGGCATCGAAACTGCGGATGACCAATTCGCGCGGCGGAAATCTGATTCCGGTACCCAGCGCCTTGGAAATCGCCTCTTTCGCGCACCAGAAGCGCAACATCGCCTCCGGGCCGTTGCCGGTAGCCACCGCCAACTCCAGCTCCGCTGGTGAAAACACGCCACGGGTGAAATCTTCGCTCAAGGCGCGGTCCGCCGCTTCGACGTCAATGCCGATTCGCGCATTGGCGACCACCGCCGCGACGATGAGTTTTTCGGTATGGGCGATCGACAAATCCATTTTGACATCGGCATGCTCCCGCCACATTCCCAGCGGATGCGGCTTCCCGGAATCGTCCGGCCAAATCGGAATATCCGCATCGGTCCAGTGTGCCTGATGATATCGCTGCAGAAATTTTCTGACCGCCTCCTTGGCCACGGCCCTGCCGAAGAGCCACTCGGTCCGGCGGGAGGTCGATCCCTGCATCTCGTTCCACTCCTCGCGCTCCGACGGAGAAAGAAGAATTCCGGCAAGAGTCTTGAGCCAGAGTTCCTGATGCGGCTCGAAGATATGCATCGGCACGTTAGCCACCATGCAAGCCTCGGCTGGCGTACGCGAATTTCCGAGCAGTTCCAACGGGAAGGGATCGGTGATGAATTTCTCGGACGGACGGAGAATAAACTGCTGATATTCAGGAGGCACGCGTTCGCAGAGCTCTTCGCAACCGCGGAACTCCAGCAACAGCGTTCCATTGCCGTCGGTGACGAGAATATCGCCGACGTGCGATCGCGGCGTCACCGCAGTCAACCGGAAATAGCCGCGCAAACGGGCACCGTCGGCGATTCCCAGCGTATGGAAAAATATCCGGCGGCACCGGAACGGCAGCGAGATCGCACCCGCGAACTTTTCGTGCGAACGCCACAGGGTGAAGGCGGATATCGCACCGTCGAGCAACTGCGGCCATACCGAAAAAAGAGGCACCCTGATTCCCTTGACCGATCCCGCTTTCCGGGGCGCCTCCACCTCGAAATCGATGCCTCCCTCGCTCCAGAGATCGACGTGCCGCACGATCCTGAGACTTTCGCCTTGAAAGAGCCGCTCGGGATAGATGTCATGATGCGACCAGTTCACCGAACGCGCCCGTTCGAGCGGAGAAGCATGCAGACTCGGAGGAGTGGGAACGCCGGTGGCGAGAATGACCACCGCCTCTACCGCCGGCCACGTGAAATTGCTGTCGCGACTCTCTTCGCGCAACTGCACCCGCACTGCGACAACCGAAGAATCGCTCCAGGCGATCCTTTCGGCGCGAACCGAGATTTTGAGCATGTCCTCGCGAAACTCAAGCCAGCGCTGCGATCTGAGATTCTCAACACTCGCCACCCGCATCCGCGGAAGCAGCATCCGCGCCGTCTCGCACATGATTTCAAGCGCAGACATCAGCGAAAGCACGGTCAAACCGCGCATTGAAGGCATCGCATAGGACAGCTGGCTGGTGCCGATTGCATAATCGCGCAAAAACGGATACTCTTCAAGATTCAGAAGACGTGAAATCTGCAGCATCACACCGGGCTCTTCCTGCAAGATATCAGCACCTGCAATCAACGGCAGATCGACACCGAACTCCTGCATTTTCCCGCTCTTGCCGGATACGGTCGGGTGCCCGCTGCCGTGTCCAGCGGCTTTGAGCAGCGACGCGGGCGGAACATAGCTCTGCCACCCGTGCAACTCGGTGGCAATTGGCGTCTCTCTGCGGCGCACCGGCACCGATTCAATCGGCCGTCCGAAGTCGAGCATCCGGCAGCGGCGATAGTCGTGAAGTTTGATCAGGTTCATCTCGACCCCATGGGCGGCCAGCACGGCGAGAGCGTGATGCAGCTGCTGCAGGCCCGAGCGGTGGATGCGATTGACCGCAACCGCCTGCACCGGTTTGCCTTTCAGAATATCCTCGACCCCGCCGGTCATATTACCGCGCGAACCGACCTCGATAAAGAAGCGGTACCCGTCGTCAAACATCTTCATGACGGTCCGGTCGAAACGTATCGGCTGCGCCCACTGGTTGATAACCACACGCTGTATTCCCTTCGGTTCATCGGGAAGGAGCGAGGCGGTCGAGCTTGAATAAAGCGGAATCCTTGAAGCGCACTTGATCCATGGCGCAAGAAACTGCTCGATTGCGGGGATTGCCTTCGCGCACCACGGAGTGTTGAACGGCGCGGGCGGATTCATCCGCAGCGACTTGACCCCGTCGGCCTGCAGCTGCGCGGAAACCGAATCGGAGATGTCACCGCCGACAGCGATATTTACATTACGGGGACTGATGTAATTTCCCTGCACCGCCCGGCCCGGATATTTGTTGAGAATCGCTTCAATATAATCCCCGGGGACGTCGATAAGCGAAAAAACCGCGCACCGGGGAAGATCACCGCGAGAAACAAAATTATTCAGCATCTGGTAGCCTTCCCTCATAAACTGCACACGCTGCTCACGCGAAAGCTCGCCGAAGACGCCGCCTGCCTCAAGCGCACTGAAATCTCCGCCGCTGAATCCGAGCAAACCTTCCGGCTTTATTCCAAGATGTGTCAGCACCCGGTAAAAAACGGTGTTGACCGAAAGCATCGCAAAAAAGGTCTCGGCAAAATTCTTCTTCGAAAACGGTTCGTATGCGGAGTATTTCACCGGCATCGGGGGAAAGATGTAATCGCAAGGAGGAACCGGCGGAGTTATTCCTGGAAACTGAAGCGCCTCGGTAAAACAGTCCAGCGCATCGCGGCAGAAATCAAAGCACATGCACAGGTCGCGTGCGGCATCGAGATAGAATGAGGAGACGCCGGGGAAAAGAAAAGCCACCTTTCCGCGCACCCGCGCCGCTTGACCGAAATAGTAGCTTCCTCTCTTGTCCACTATTTTTTCCGCGCCGTCGCGCAGCTTGCGGTTGGCGGCGAGAAGACGGTCGTGCAGCTCGTCGGTGCTCCTTGCCACCACCGCCAGCCGTTCCGGCATTTCACCCGACTGTACCGCCATGGTGTACGCCACATCCTCAAGTTCAACGCCGCGCGCATGCTCGAGAAATCGAATGACGCGGTCGATCTCTGCGCAGAGCGAATTTCTGGAGCTTCCTCCGATTACGCAAAGCTCTCCGTCGAAAGCGTCAAAAAGATGTTTGCCAATCTGCACGTCAGCAACCTCCCGCCGCCAACCGGGCGGCCATGCGCGGCAGGTCGGGGTCGCGCGCGCCAAAAACCGCCAGCACCCTGCCCGGCGCCGCCGCTTCCGCCATCTGCCGTTCGGCCTCCGTCGGCTGAACCACTTCTACGGGAAACGATCCATGCGCGCTGATGGCCGCAAGCAGATCGTCCGAGGCGATGTCGCGCACGGCGCTACCGCCGGCATCGTAGACCGGCAACAGCATAAGACGGTCGCACGGGCGCAGAATTCCGGCAAACATCAGCGCCAAATCGTCCTTCATTTTCCGCAATGGCGCATAGCCGTGGGGGCGCCACACCCCGAACACTCCGGCCGGAGCCTGAGCCTGCAGCGTGCGCCATGCCGCCGCCAGTTTTTCTGGGTTGTGCGCATAATCGTCATAAACTTTTGCGCCGTTGCGCTCTCCCACCAGCTGCAATCGCCGTTCAACCCCTTTGAAGCGTCCGAGAGCATCCGCAAGACATCGGGGATCAAACCCCATAAGCACTCCCATGCGCACGGCAAGCAACGCATTCTGCGCATTGTGGACTCCAGGCACCGGCACGGTAAATTCAACGCCGCCAAAAACGAACCGTCCTGCCTGCACCTCAACTGCATCGTCCCGTCCATCGACGATGGGACCTGCCGCCTTCGCTTTGAATGCGTCAAAAAGTAAATTCGCCTCGTCGACCCCGAAATGGTCGGAGGAGGCGTTGGTCACGATTACGGCAAAGGGATTGAATACCATTAAGGATTTGTCGGACTCATCAACCTCGACAACCGCCCACTGTCCCTCTCCGCTGCGCACCGATGCAACGTGCGCTCCGTCTGCATCCCATCCGGCAATGCCCGCACCGTTGATCACCAGCGGATCTGCTCCAAGCTCCGCCAACATAAAACCCAGCATTGCGGTGACCGTGCTTTTTCCGCAGGTTCCGGAAACCGCACAGAGCTTTCTCCCTTCGAGCAACGATGAGAGTTCCGCCGCGCGATGGATGACCGGAATGCCGAGCCGCTCTGCCTTGACAATGTCCGGGTTGTCGTTTTCGACTGCGCTGCTGACAACCAGACGCGAGGTCCGCTCGTCGAGACCGGAACCGTCCTGGGGATACAGCGCCACCCCCTGTTTGCGCAATATCGAAAGCGTACCGGTGCAATCTCCGCTGTCCAGCAGTCGGTCGGATCCCGTCACCGCCACCCCGCGATCCAACAGCGCCTGCGCCAGCGCGCTCATCCCAACTCCGCCGATACCGGCGATATGCACCTTCCCGTTCATCAGTGCGCCTCCATCCAGTTTTTGCCGGTGCCGATGCTGACTTCCAGCGGAACATCAAATTTCATCGCCCCTTCCATGGCATCTTTGACAATGGCTTTGGCTGCGTCGACCTCTTCAACGGGAACATCGAAAAGCAATTCGTCGTGAATCTGGAGAATCATTTTTGTTTTCATCCCGAGTTCTTTGAGCTTCCGGTCGACCCTGACCATCGCCAGCTTGATCAAATCCGCAGCCGAGCCCTGAATCGGAGTATTGATTGCATCGCGTTCAGCAGCCTGACGGGCGGTGGCGTTGCGGGAATTGATGTCGCGCAATGTGCGACGGCGCCCGAGCATGGTGACGGCATAACCTGATTCACGCGCATCGGCTATCGATTTTTCCATGTATTTGCGCACGCCGGGATAAAGCTCGAAATAGGTCTCAATCAGTTTGGCTGCCTCTTTGCGGCTTACTCCGAGCCGTTGCGCAAGACCGAAGGCGGAGATGCCGTAGATGATGCCGAAATTCACCATCTTACAAGCGTTGCGCATCGCCGGGGTAACCTCTTCCGGCGGAAGCGAATAGACGCGCGAGGCGGTATCGCGGTGAATGTCAAATCCGGAGCGGAACGCTTCGCACATTGCCTCGTCAGAACTCATATGCGCCATGATCCGCAATTCGATCTGCGAGTAGTCCGCCGCCATCAGCACATGATTGCAATCCCGCGCAACTACAGAGGCGCGTATCGTCTTGCCTCGTTCCGATCTCACCGGGATATTCTGCAAATTGGGATCATATGAACTCAGGCGTCCGGTTTCCGTAAGTGCCTGGGAGAATACCGTGTGGATGCGTCCGTCCACCGGATCGATACACTCCGGCAGCTTGTCGACGTAAGTCGATTTCAGTCGGGTGCAGGCCCGATACTCAAGAATGAGCGGAACGACCGGATGAGCGTCAAAGAGTTTGCGCAGAGTTTTTTCTTCCGTCGAATACTCGCCCGTCGTGGTCTTTTTGATTCCCGCGGTATCGAGTGCAAGCGTCTCGAAAAGGAATGCCGAAAGCTGCTTTGGCGAGTCGATGTTCAAATCCGCCGGAGCATATTGACGAATCCGTTCTATCAGCGAGACAAGCTCCGCATCCAGTTCGCGCGAACAGACGCCGAGAGTGCCGGTGTCCATCTTCACGCCCTCGCGCTCCATCTCTGAAAGAATATTGACCAGCGGCTCTTCGCTCTCGGTCAGCGCGGTAAGCGCCCCCGCCTCCTCCACCTTCGGCCGCAACACTTCATCAAGGCGGAAAGTGACATCGGCATCCTCTGCCGCATAATCGCAAATTTGCGATGGGGCGAGATCCGCCATGTTTTTTTGAGGCACGGTGCGTTTTTTCTCGCCGATGAGGGATTCGATCGGTATTGGGCTGTAGCCCAGATACTTTCTTGCAAGAATATCCATTCCATGGCGAGAGGCGGCATCAAGCACATAATCCTCGAGCATGGTGTCGCGGATAACGCTGCCGAACACAATGCCGTACCTTGAAAGCACCGTATAATCGTATTTGGCATTTTGGGCGATGAGAATACGATTCGGGTCTGCGAAAACCGGTGCGAAAACGGAGATGAAATCCGCGATTCTCGCATCGGGGTCGGTATCCTGCCCGGATGAGAAAAAGGCGAAAAGGTCGTCTGAACGCGATTCAACCCGCGGAACCGACACGTACCACGCCTTTCCCGGCGCAACGGCAAAGCTCATGCCGACGAGTCTGGCGGTGCGCGGATTGACTCCGGTGGTTTCGGTGTCGAACGCCACCTTGGAGTGGCGCATCAACTCTGCCGCAAGTACTGCGGCTTCCTCCCTGCTTTCAACTAGGCGATAGTCGTGCGGCACATCGGCGATGGTCTTGTACTGTTCGGACTGCGTATCCTCTTGGACATTGCCGAGAAATTTTCTCGCCAGCGCGTTCAACTCGAACTTTGAACATACCGCCGCCAGCTTTTGCGCATCAGGTTCGCGGAGGAGATAATCGTCCCAATTGATCTCCAGCGGAACGTCGGTGCGGATTTCCGCAAGGAAACGCGACATTTTCGCCAACTCCGCATCGGCGGTCAGTTTTTCGGAAAGCTTTCCTTTGATTTCCCCGGCATGGGCCAAAACCCCGTCGAGCGTCCCGTATCTGGCAAGCAGGGAGGCTGCGGTTTTCTCTCCCACTCCGCGCACTCCTGGAATGTTGTCAGCGGTATCGCCGGCGAGCGCCAAATAGTCAATCATCTGGGCAGGACCGGCCAGCGACCAATTCTTGCAGACCGCATCTGTGTCATATATCTCAAACTCTCCGGCTTTTCGCGGGCGAAACAGTTTGATGCCGGGCGCCACCAGTTGTGCCGCATCCTTGTCAGGAGTTACGAGATAGACCTCAAAGCCTTCCGCCGCCGCCCTGACCGCTATCGACCCCATGACATCGTCGGCTTCGAATCCTTCGGCGCGAACGATTGGAATATTCATCGCATCCGCCACTTCGAAAGCGTACGGAATCGATGCGGCCAAATCCTCAGGCATCTTTTCGCGCTGCGCCTTGTAGCCGGGATATGCCTGATGCCGAAAGGTGACACCGGACGGAGGCTCCATCGCAAGTACTGCGTGCGACGGTTTTCCGTCTCCCAGCACCGACAGCAGACCGTTGACAAAACCGAGGAGCGCCGAGGTGTTGATGCCGGTTCCGGTCATCCGCGGATTTTTCAGAAAAACAAAATGCCCGCGGTAGAGAAACGGCATCAGGTCGATGATAAACAGCTTCTTCTCCGTCGCTACGGAGGACTCCAGATTGTCAGCCATTGTCTTCTTCCGTTACGCGCATGACCTCCTCGACCGAGGTAATGCCTTTGAACGCCTTGGCCCAGCCGTCTTCGCGCAACAGCTTCATGCCGTGCGTCTTGGCGATATCGCGAATTTCCTGAGTCGACTTTCGCGCGATGATTGCCGAAGAGACATCCTCGGTCACCATCAACAACTCAAAGAGTCCGCGCCGCCCCTTGTAGCCGGTATTGTTGCAGAGTTCGCAACCTCCCGGCTTCCAGATCGTCTTCGACTCCGGCGGATAAGGCAAATCGTACATTTTCACATCCAACGGAGCTTCGGCTTTGCAATTGGGGCACAGGCGGCGAACCAGACGTTGTGCCATGACGCCGGCCACCGCCGAAGCCACCAAGAACGGCTCGGAGCCCATATCCATAAGGCGGGCAAATGCGCCGGCAGCATTGTTGGTGTGCAGTGTTGAAAACACCATATGTCCGGTAAGTGCCGCGTTAATTGCGATATCCGCAGTTTCCCCGTCGCGAATTTCTCCTACCATGATGATATCCGGGTCCTGACGCAGGAATGCGCGCAGAGCGCGGGCGAAGGTCAAGCCGATGTCCGCTCTCACCAAAACCTGATTGATACCTTTCATTTCGTATTCGATCGGATCCTCGACCGTCAGAATACGCACCTGCATGCGGTTGATTTCGTGGAGGAAGGCGTAGAGCGAGGTCGATTTTCCCGAACCGGTAGGTCCGGTAACGAGAAAGATTCCGTTGGGTCGGTTGATGAGGCGTACGACATTGCTGTAATCGAAATCGTTGAAACCGAGATCCTGAATCTTCACAAAATTTCCGGCCTTCTGCAGAAGACGCAAAGAGATCGACTCGCCCCACGCCGTAGGCATCGTCGAAACGCGGATGTCGATATCCTCGCCATTGATGCGAATACCGATTCGGCCGTCCATCGGAAGCCGCTTCTCGGCGATATCGAGGCTTGCCATGACCTTCATACGCGAAATGATCGCCGCCTTAAGCTTGTTGAGCTGAGGCGGGACATCAACCTTGTGAAGCATGCCGTCGATGCGGTAGCGGATGCGAAGCTCATCCTCCATCGGTTCGACATGGATATCGGTCGCGCCTCGGCGGTCCGCCTCGGCGATGATCTGGTTTACGAACTTGACGATGGATGCTTCCGCCCCGTCGGCATTGACATCGATTTTGGAAATCGCCGCCAGATCGTCATCCACCGAATAACGCCCGTCGTCGATCATCTGGTCGATGGAGGCGGCTCCCACGCCGTAGACCTTGGTTATCGCTTTTTCGATTTCGGCCTTGGTGTTCAGCACCAGACGGACTGGGCAGTTGGCGGCAAGCCGAATCGCATCCGCCAAAGAAGTGTCAAGCGGATTGCAGACCGCGACCGTCAAGGTACCGGAGGCGTCGACCGAAAGCGGCAGTGCACAAAACTGGTTGGAAGCGCGGGGAGAGAGTTTCAGTAGCGCCTCTTTGCTCGATTGGCGAGAAGAAAGGTCGACGTACTCGTAGCCAAGAATCTCGCCAAGCTTTTTCAACAACTCCTCTTCCCTGACGATGCCCAGACGGATGACGGCGCCGAGGACGCCGGTTCCATCGGAATGGTCGGCGGCGACCGCATCTTCTATTTGCCGGTCGGTCATCAGTCCCGTGCTTTTCAGGAGACGGACGGTATAAGCTTCTCTTACATCGGACATAGCGCTTTATGCAAATGCGGCTGGTTTTCCCGACATCCACATGCCGCGGGTAAAATCGGGGATGTCGACGGACTTGCCGTTGGAAAGGGTTGAAATTTCGGTCAGTTCGACCAGCGATGACCATGCCGCAGCATCGTAGACGTCCATATCTACGGGCTTGCCGGCCTTGAGACATTGAATCAGGCGCAGATTCATCAGATAATCCATACCGCCATGACCGCCGGTTGATGTGGCAGATGCCCCGTGACTCTTCCAGAGCGGATGCTCGTACTTTCTGCAATACGCATTTACCTCTTCCGCCCCGAGCCACTCGTGAGCGGAGGGGAGGAATGCCAAACGCAGCGGATAGTCGCGCATTATGCCTTTGGTGCCCTTGATTGAATTGATGCGGGAATATGGCTCAGGCGAAGTGGTATCGTGCTCAACGAGAATGGTGCGTCCGCGGACAGTCTTGATAATCGTCGTACTCATGTCGCCCTGCCGGTAGTACGAACGCGACGCCTCGGAACATTTGGGACCGAACTTGGCGGCCCCCTCTTGCGGCATTCGGAAAACTCCGCTGCTGACCGAAGTCAGAAAACGAAGCTGATCGCCGCAGTTGATATCCATGCATTTGCAGATCGGCCCTAGACCATGGGTGGGATACGGATTGCCGTCGTGCTGCTTGGCAAACTCCAGACGCCACCGCGCCTGATAGCCCGCCTTACCCTTCTCGAGTTTAAGCGAACAAAGATCGTGCAGATACGCTCCGGCACCGTGGACCAGATCGCCGAACACGCCTTGGCGGCACATGTTCAGCATCAGCATTTCGTTGTAGCCGTAGCAGCAGTTTTCAAGCATCACGCAATGACGGCGGGTCTTTTCGGAGACATCCACCAGACGCCAGCACTCCTCGACGGTAAGCGCGGCGGGAACCTCCACGGCAACGTGCTTGCCGTGTTCCATCGCCCACACCGCCATCGGGGTGTGCAACAGCCAAGGGGTGCAGATATAGATCAAATCAAGATCGTCGCGCTCGCAAAGTTTCTTCCACGAATCGCGCAGACGCAGCGTTCCGTTGTCGCCTTCATCGCCGGTGTAGTCGAAATACGCCGCCGGCGCCTGGCGACCTGCGCTGCGCACGCGCTCGACCTGCCGTGCGACACGCTTTTCGTACAAATCGCAAATCGCATTGATTTGAACATCCGGTATATTCAGCAGACTGAACACGTGCCCAGGTCCACGCATGCCGACACCGATGATTCCAACACGGATTGATGGCATGGGCTTATCGGCGAAACCGAGCATGCTGTTGCCGGCGGGGGAGAATAAACCCTTCCCGCCGGAAAGAACATTCTGCAGATTTTTGCAACCGACTTGGGCAGTAATCCCGGCCAGGACCGAGGCCTGCAAAAATGACCGTCTGTTCATCGCTTCCTCCGGCGCTGCGGCATCTAGCCTGAATTAAAGTTTTGCCTTATTCCACTTTTCGATTTCTTTGCCAACCAGATCAATTGACAGCTTGTTGCGATATTCGAACCGCGGAGTGGTCTTCATCCATGAAGCCATCATGAAGCCCTTGAGGCGCTCGGGGGCGATCTCCTTCTTGCAGAGTTCCACCATGCGTCCGAAGCTTTCGTCAAAGTCCCAGTTTGAACCGCAGGGCAACTGATCAAAGCCGGCCTTTTCGAGATCGAGATAGGCTTTGACGTAGAGGCACTTGTCGGGATCGCTGTACTCTTCATACTCCCAGTTGCTGAGCAGGATGCTCTTGGGCATGCGGCGCAGAAATTCCTTCTGATGGTGCCAGTAGCGGTCGGCGAACACCAGCGGGCGCGAGCCGTTCTTTTCAGCCTGGCCCGTGATGTACAGGAAGTCATGCCACCAAAGATCGCCCTGACGCACAACAATATAGTTCCAGCCGGCCTGATGACCGGGAGTCTCCTCGTCGTAACCGAGATGGAACCAGCGGGGATGATCGAAAATTTCGCAGACATCCTTGATAACATCGGCGCAGACTTTGTAGTAGGTCGAGGTCGAAAGCATGCGGCTATATTCCTTGAGCCAGATATCGTGCGTGGCGGAGAAGTTCAATTTGGGAATGGGTTCAAGTCCCATCTTGCGCAAGCGCGCCAATTCCTTGCGCATCTTTTCCGGCGACCAGGATCCCTTGACCGCAAGTTCGGGATGGCTCGGATACTGCAATCCTTCTCCGAGGTCGATGACCACCATGTTCATGCCGACCTCGCTCATGCGCGTGGTAAGTCGGTTCCACACTCCTTCGTCGAAACGGATATGGTCGGCGGCCTCGACGATATGGCGGTCGGCGCCCTTGTAGGTCTGCCAGATGTCAACCTTGTGGTCGCTCCACATGTTCAGTCCAAGGTGGAGAAGACTCGACCAAACCAGCTTGTCGTTCTTGGGTTTGGCCGCCAATGCCGCACCGGGCAACGAAGCGACCGCGCCGGCTGCCGCAAACGACTTGATGAAATCTCTTCTTTTCATTGCTGTACACTCCCTTGTTAGAAAAAAACAAAATACCTGACGGCTTTTTCTCGCAAATCAAACCGTTGCGCACATTATAGCAAAAAAACGATGGCTTTAACAACCGTCCAGACTACAATTCTACAGATTGACCCTGAACCGGAGCGATTACATCATTTACGCCGTGTTCGCGCACCAGCTGGACCATCGCCTCGGTTTTTTCCGGTTCGCCGTGAACCGCAAATACCTTGCGGGCATTGCCCTTCACACCGTCGAACCAACGCATCAGCTCGCTGCGCCCGGCATGAGCGGACAAAGCGTTGATGGTGTGGACTCTGGCCTGCAAATCATACTCCTCGCCGAAGATCTTGATTTTCTTTTCCTTGTTGACGATTCTTCTTCCGAGGGTGTTTTCGGCTTGGAAACCGACAATAAGAATAATGTTGCGCGAATCGCCGACGGTGCTGGCCAGATGGTGAAGAACCCTGCCGCCCTCGCACATTCCGGAGGCGGCGATGATTACCGCCGGACCGGGGGTCTTGTCGATTTTTGCCGACTCTTCGGGGGTTTCCACCAACTTAAGACCGGGAACCTTCATCGGATCGATTCCCGAACGAAGGATGTCTGAGGCATCGGTGTCATAGCACTCGCGATGCTTTTCATAGACTGCGGTCGCTTTGATTGAGAGCGGGCTGTCGAGATAGATGGGTATGCGCGGCAGACGTCCTTTTTCGGCAAGCCGGTTGAGATAGTAGAGAATCTGCTGAGTGCGTCCGACGCTGAATGCGGGTATCACCAGCTTGGAGTGCAACTGCGAAATATCGTCCATAAACGCTTTCAGGCGCCCGGAGACGTCTTCGGCGGATGGGTGTTCGCGATCGGCATATGTGCTTTCAATCAAAATTCCGTCGGCTCCGTCGGGCATCTCGAAATCGCGGATGATGGGCTGGTTGGTCTGACCGAGGTCACCGGAGAAGAGCAGGCGTTTGTGCCCTTTCGGGGATTGCACATCCAGTTGCACCAGCGCCGAACCGAGAATGTGTCCCGCGCAATGGAGTACGAATGACACGCCGTTGCCCAGATCGACCTGCCGCTTGAGGATTTCGGGGCGGAAGCGTCGCATTATGGCGTCGACGTCCTTCGCCTCGTAAAGTGGTTCAAAAAGGTTTTTTTTCTGTTTGGCGCGAAGCCGATTTACTATTTCCAGATCGCGAAGCTGCAGGAATGCCGAATCGCGAAGCATTATTTCGCAAAGGTCGGCGGTTGCCGGCGTGCAGTAGACATTGCCGTTGAAATTGCGTCTTGCCAGCTGCGGAAGATTGCCGCTGTGGTCGATATGTGCGTGAGAGAGAATCACAGCATCGATCGAGCGCGGATCGAACGGAAGGTTGCGATTCTTTTCGAACGCCTCCTTTCTTCGCCCTTGATAAAGTCCGCAATCCAAAAGTATCCGCTTGCCGTTGGCTTCGACCAGATGCATTGATCCGGTGGTGGTGCGTGCTGCTCCGTAAAAGGTTATTTTCATAGTTGGCTCTCCTTATTTTTTTCTACATTGGATATAATATCAGAGATTGCAATTGATGGAAATTGTTTTTATTCACTTTTTTTTACTTTGTGCACGGCTGCATTTTGTTGGCGAACACTCAACTTGACCGCCGATTCCGTTCATCCGCACCATAATCTTGCCCCATGAAGAACATGGTAAGAGACATCGTCTCTCACGGCAAAAAAAGATTCCCAATCCCCCAAAAAAAAGGCACCCGGGCGAGCGGGTGTCTGCGAGTGCAATAAGTGTTGCTGAATCATGCTGAATTCTAAACCGCAAAATTCTCCGATGCCTCTTCGCGCGGCTCCGGTTTCGGCTTGTTCAAGCGCGGTTGCGCTTCATCAGGGGTTTCGTTTTCACATCCGGCGTAAAGATCGTAAACCATCATGCGGCACTCAATCGGACCATTAAAAAACGGGACCCTCTTCTTCGACCTCAAGCCTACCTTATGCGACAACTCCATATTACCGGTAAGAACACACCCGGTATACCCCGGGCAGCGCTGCTTGAAGAAATCGCCGATCCGCTTGTAAAGCAGAGACAAATCGTCTTCCGCCCCCAAACGCTCGCCATAGGCCGGATTCATAAAGCAGACCCCCGGCGCAGGAGGAACCACGGTACTGGCAAAATCGCAAGTGCCAAATTCAATGTATTCAGACACTCCGGCCGCAATTGCATTGAAATGAGCGATTTCTACCGCCGCCGGATCAATATCGGTGGCGATAATTCGCGGCATCGGTGTTTTGCGTTCATTTTCAGCCGCCTCAAGCACCATGTCCTTCCATATCTGTTCCGGCGTAGCACCGATGCGGTTTCTGCGATTGACCCGGGGTGCTTTTTCACCGGGGATCAGATTGGTGTATCCCTTCAGCGACATAAAAGCGAAGTGACTTTTGAACGATCCCGGAGCGCGGTTGAGCGCATAAAGCGCCGCCTCGATCGCCGGCGTTCCGCTGCCGCACATCGGCCCGATAAAATTGGAGTTGCCATCCCATCCCGAAGCAAGTACGCAACCCGCGGCCAAGGTCTCCTGCAACGGTGCAGGTCCCGGCATCTTGCGGTAGCCGCGCTTGGAAAGCGGTTCGCCGGAAGTATCCAAATAGAATATCGCCTGCTTCCCTTCCCAGTACACGAACACCGCCGCTCCGATGTTTTCCGGACCGGAATCGGGGCGGGCGCCGCCGCAGTGGACGCGCATGCGGTCAGCGATTGCATCTTTTGTGGCAAGCGACGGAAGACGCGTATCACGAATCGTCGAATTGTGCACAACATTGCTCACGGTAAAGTACCCGTCGGCATCAAGAAGATTTTCCCAATCAATGGAATATGCCGCATCGTAAAGCTCGCGCAGATTGCGGCACTCAGTGCGAAGCAACGGCGCCAAAACGCGATGCGCCGTACGCAGATAAAGATTCAAGCGCATAATATCGCGCATTCCACCGCGTGTGACAACCGTATTTTCGGTCTCTTCAATGAGCTTGTAGCCAAGCGTCTTCATTTCGGCAGCAGTCAAAGGGGAGAGCCCCTTGGCACAAGAGACGATAATCGGATAATTGTTTTTCCAAAGATTCATAAGTGGAAAGAGTATAACGGATGTACAATACTTCATGCAAGAAGGAACCGGCCGAAAATATCGACCGGTTCCTTTTTAGCGTCAAATTACCGTTTTTTTAGCTGCAATAGGGTTTAAGAACCTCGTAGCTGCCCTTGATGTAATCAAGCGTACCGGCACCGCGCTCGCACTCGACCACCCACCATTTGGTGATGTCGGCATAGGTAAGACGCGCGACTTTGTCCCAATCAACACCCGGCTTGCCGGTATCGTAAAGATTCTTGGCCACACCGCCGACGGTCTCCTTGGCGTGAATGGTAAGAGCGCGATTGGGGAACTTCTTGAACCAGAATTCCGGATCTTCTCCGGCAGCGGTCGCCCAACCGACATCCATCTCGGTCATGACCTTGTTGCCTGCCGCAGTGAACAGCAAATCCCAGCAGCACTTTTTGGTGCCGTCGGGCATATCAAACTTGGTGCGGAACTCGTGCTGGTGGTTGTGATAACCGACGGTGCAGCCAAACTGGGCGGCGATATCAGCGGCCTTGGCGAAGTTCTCTCCCATGCGCTTCCAGTCGTCAGCCGTCTTGCCACCGCCCCAAGGACAGACAAGATGTTTGTTGCCGTAGCCGACATTGAATTCGCAAAGTCTCTTGAGATCGTCTTCCTTGTTCGGAATGCCGCAGTGCGTTCCGCAGGCGACAAGGCCAACGCTGTCGAGGATTTTTTTCAATTCGGGGGCTTTCTTGCCGTGGTAGCCGGCGAACTCGACTGCGGCGTAACCGATCTTGCGAACATCTTCAAGCGACTTTTCCAAACCGTTCTTGCCGATATATGAACGGATTGAATAAAGTTGAACGGCAATACCGGGTTTCGGCTTGCTGCATGCGCCGCTGAGGCAACCAGAGAAAACAGGCATGGCCGCGCTTGCGAACGCAGCTTCCAAAAATGACCGACGAGACAAATTCATGATGAACTCCTACCCTTTTAAAGTGTTAACTACCTTGGTGTGTAGTATACAGTCAGTTTATTGACAATGTCAAGAATCTCTTACGCGAAAATTGGGACCCCGCAGTTTGCCATAATAACGGACACTATCAACAAAGGCAGACTGTTTGTCATTGCTTACTTCGTGACAAGGTGATATACTCTGTTTAAATAAGATGGATGATAAGCATGGCATTTGTCGCATTGCCATAGCTTCCATCATGTTTGAACAAAGGAGAAACAATAATGAAATCAATATTGTTTGGCGCGTTCGCCTTGATGGCGGCAGGCGCATCTGCCGCTTGGACATTCGACCGGTCTACGATGACCGCTACCGATGGTTCGTGGACCGTGACATTTGTTGCGGACGGAGAAAATCTGGGTATCAAAACCGTAACCGGCTCCGGCGATTTGGATTTTACCACATTTTATGCCGACACCGGAGTTAAAATCACAAAATCAGTCACTTATAACGGCTCGGGCGGCGGTACGAATACCAAGGCGTTCAGCAGGAAAAATTTCATAACATCGGTCAAAGCTCCGGACTTGATTACAGTCGGATATTCCGAATTTTGGCAGTGCAGCGCTCTGACCAATGCATACTTGCCATCGGCAAGAAAATTTGGTGATTGGTGCTTTAACGAGTGCAAAAAGCTCGAGTCGCTGACTATCTCTCCTGATACAGTAGCGTTGCCGAGCGATTTTGCCAATGGGAATCCGTTGTTAAAAGAGCTCCTGCCGGCAGAGTTGACCGCTCTGGAAACAATCGGGTCGAATGCATTCCGCGACTGCAAAGAGTTTGCCTCGACCTTGTATTGCCCCAATCTCACAAATATCGCCCAAAGTGCATTTCTTAGCTGTTTCATGTTCGAGGGAATCCATTTCCCAAAAATCAAGAGCATTGGCTCAAGTGCGTTTAGCGATAGCCGCTCGCTCAAGAAGATAACTCCGTTCTTGCCGGACTCTTTGACCGTCATAAACAGTTCGATTTTCTGGCGAGACTCGACAGTTTTGTCCTTTGTCCAGGAAGAGCCGCTTCGAATCGCAAATTCCAGCATCACAAAGATTGGGTCATACGCATTTACCGGAGTGACCACCAAATTTACCATGCCGGTTCACATTTATAGCCCAGTAGCTAATATAGCGCAGGATGCATTTACTCCTTGTGTGAAAGGACAGGAGTTTAACTTCTATTCCGATGTCGTGCCGAGCTTCGGGCTTCGTGGTATTCACACGGCAGGAGCAGGTCGTGTGGTGTTCAAAATCCACTCCGCATCTGCACTCAATGCGTGGCGTACGGCGTGCGAGACTTATGCCAATAAATTCGAGTCGTGGATGGCGCAAGCCGATTATCCCGGCAAAAAAACCGTTGGCGTGATTGATTGTTCAAACGGACAGGGAACTTACGCCTGGGTGATTGATGCAACCGCCTCCGGCGGCACCATGATGATGGTGCGTTGATTTTGAAGCGGGGGGGAGATAACAGGGAGGATTATTGATATGGCCAGATTGGTTGCTGTTTCGTTCGTTGCGGTGTTTGCATTTGCAGTATGTGCTGCCGATGCATCCGCTCCGGCCCGTCGTTCCGACGGACTGTTTCGTTGCCAAATCCACCGAGCCGGCGGTGCGGCTACGCGCCCGGACAATGCGCTTGAGTCTTGTCTCTGGGCGTGGGGCAATGGATGTGCGCCGGAAATCGATGAATGCAAAAGGGTCTGACCCGAATGCCGCTAATGTTGGTGAGCGGCGAATAGACGTAGTACGTGCGCTCGCACTCGATGTTGTTCAACTTGCGAACCACCGTACGCGGGCGGGTGTCAACTGGGAGAATCGGGTCTGAAGGATCGACCGGAGTGTAGTCGTAGGTCGTAACCTCCGTCATAATGTCGGGACCTGAGCGCATCTCGGAGATCACGCGATTGAGACTGTCGTAGGTGTACTGCATGAGCATCACCAATACCTTTTTACCTTGTCAAAAATATTACACAATACAACATAGTAATAAAACCTATAAATACAGCAACAAAAAGACATATTACGCCTTTGACCAAAGGGCGTCTCACGCTCTCATGCCTGAGAATTCGTGAGATAAAGTTTTGATTGTCAACAAACGCCGATGCCAAGTCAAATTCGCGACGTGAAATCAATTTCCATACACGGAAGCCAACAATATTTCCACATACGAATGAACATCCCATCAATGACATCATCACCAGCAACAAGATAGCTAAAACAGTCAGTTTTAAACTGCAAAAAACATCTTGCAAACTAAATCGGCACAATTCAATAGTCATTTTGCCTCCTCTGTTTCATAGTAAAACTTATACAGAAGGGTCTTTTTGCCACTAATGCACAACCCACTCATTTGCCTGCGCGTAAGGGAACCGAAGAATCGAATCGTTAACATCTATAGCGAGCTGTTCACCATACCAAAGAGTAGATATAAGCGCCCAACGGCCGTAGTATTCTACGCAAAACGGCAACTCGGCTGAAAAGATTTTATTTGCGGAAATAATATTAATCGTATAAATCTGAGGCTCCTTACTCGTATTTTTCATGTCCACAGTTTGCCATGCTAAAGGGGCGCGATGTGAAATGCAACCGCCTAATAGCAACAGCACGACGGTAATGACGCGCTTCATTACTTTCCTCCCCAATTGTAAGGCAAAAGGGCCGGACCCTTCAGCCCCTTTTTATCTCCCAATATCCTCTATCCTTTCAGACCCATAACTTACCACTATATTGTCTGCAAGATGTCTGATAGCGCAGTCTTCATGACTTAAACGTTCAATAGGATTCACTATAATCAACCAAGCATAATTGTAATGACACCCGAAACGAAGGACCAATGCGTAGCATCCATCAAACTTCGCACGACTCCATGTGCCAGAAGATGGCAGAGTCCGAAGCACTTTGTCCATGCAACTGCCAAGTGGTGCATTATAGAACAAAGACTCTGGTCGCTCATCCCAACAGCATTCAGAAAACACCTTTCCCACCTCATTATTTAACCTATGAACACCTACCGTATTTACAACACATTCTTTTGCGGCCAACCACAATCCTTCATCTGAATATCCTGATAGGCGAAGCCAAATTATCATGAAAATGTGAGACGCAACTACCAGCAAAATAAAGACTATGGCGAATATTACGCTTGCCTTCACAAAAAAAGAAATCAATCTGATAATTGGCTTCAACATCTGTATCACTCCCCACTACCCCTACGTTCATTGTCGACAACATCAACATCATTGCCATCCTTAAACTTACAAGTACAAAGGTCGAGTTTACTATAATATGTTTCAAACAAAACATGACCATACGCTAACCAATAAATAGTGCCATTCGAAGGTCTGTCCAAATATCTCAGCTTCCACAAGACCGTAATTGCAGCCGCACGCTCAATGCTATGTCCCAACCATGCCTCGTACATACCAATTCCAATATAATTAACTTCATTATCGGCCCATACGCCCTTGAAAAGAAAAAGGGTCGGACCCTTCTGTATATGATTTACTGTATATGTTGTATTCATGCCAGGACATCCTTCCCCTTGCGCAGAAGCCTGTAGCGCTGCAACGGCGACTTGGGCTTCTTGTGCAATGTCTGCGCGATGACCGCGCCGAACGCCGCGTAGTCATAGTGGGCTTCGACTTTTCCAAGCATCTCCAAGCATCTCTTTATGAACCAACGCATCATCCTATCAGTCTTCAATCTAAAGTGTTAACCTATCATAAAACCGGACACTCTCCTTCAGGAACGTCATCATAGATATCTACTGTCATCTAAGCTAACAGGATGACCCCACAAGAACCAAAAAGAAAAAGGATGAAATTGCAATAACTAGCAGATATAGTACCATTAACGCCGCTCGAACAATCCGCCTCGCCATTCTTGCATACAATACCAACATTGCGAAATAACTAACGTACAACAAGATTACCAACATCACCCTTATACCCGGCGAAATATAATCTTGCATTAATAGAACCTCTGCTATTATAATCGGCCAAAAAAAGAAAAGTAGCAGTGCAGTGATGGGAACAAGATCTATCCTAAAATGGATAATACAAAGGCAACTTGCCAGAACAAAACCCACACCCAAATGACAAAGTATCCGCAAGGACACTGTCCTTATATTGTTACTCACTTTTACCATGACGGCCTTACCTCATAATACTTATTAATGCATCCCTAGCCAACAGACCTGATTGCCACAGTAAATTGCCACAGTAGGTTTTCCTTGTCATAGAGGCGCGACCCTTTCGATTCGCCGCTTACCCCATTCCAACACGCGGTGGGCGACACGGCTAATCAGGTGATAGCAACGATTGGGAAGATTTATCCTGCAACGTCTCATGCCGAACAGTATAGCATAAACTCCCGCTACTGTGGCAATCATGTCTGACCCTGTACGCACTCGGTATCTGCATGGACATTTTGTCATGCGCAGGAAACACCGCGGTCGTTCCCGTCACCGCCGCAAGGGCGACAAGTATCGCCGTTTTCTTCACTTAGTCTCAATCTCCGCGTCGCAATGCGGGCAATGAATCCTCTCGCATTTCATGATTCGCTTTCCCCGATCATAATTCCACCACTTGGACAAAACCGACTTGCCGCAACGTGGACACTTCGTGTAGCGTATCATCAACATGCACAACACTAAACAAATTGTCTGTAGAAGCATGAACAACGCCCACAAACACTGCAACGTCATATATGACCAGTCAAGTCCAACCTGCTCAATATGCCTTGCCAGAAACCACTGGGCAAAACAGACCAGCAAGCTAATCGAACCGAGAGTGTAAACAATGCGAACACACGTGCGGTATTTAGCAAAGCCAGATTTTACAGTCGCCATTTTCCGTTCTCCAACTCGAACTTTTTACTCCCGCTCATTCGTAATCTTGTAAATCCTGTTAATCCTGTCTAAAAACTCATCATTGACAAAAAGAGCCAGACCCTTCTGCTCGTTATTTACTTTACACGCCAGACCGCCGTGCCCCATGCAGGCAACTTGACGGACAGCGCCTCCCTCGTCCCGATGCCAAGTACGCCGCCGGCGTGTTTTGCCTTCGGAGCGCCGAACATCGGCTCCAATTTCATCCCGGAAAGTCCAGGAACCGGCAACTCGGTGTCGACCGCACCCTCCAAGGTGTTCACCGCAATCAGATAGCGCCCGGCGGCTGCGTCGCCGCAAAGCAATGCGTGCACATTGGCATCGAGCGATTTGAGGTTCTTCTGGCCCGGCACACGCAAGGCTGGATGCAACACCTTGATCTCTTCGATCAGCTTCTTGACCATGTGCGCGGTGGGCGGATTCCAGCCCATGCCCTGCGCATGCTTTCCGTCCCAGTCGCCGGTTTGCTTCCAGCAGTAGAAACCGATGCCGTTGGCGCCGTGGATAATCGAAATGTAGCTCTCCAGACGCACCCACTCCGGCGTTTCGGTGTACTGGCTCTTGCTTTTGCCGAAAGCCTGCGGCACGATGAACGGACGCCGGTGGAACTTCGCATACTCCTTGCGCATGTTCTCGACGCGCTCGGCAAAGATGCGGGCCTCGCCAAGACCGCCGTAATAGCGCAGGTAGATGTCGTTGCCGCCGACATCGCCCGAAAGCACCGCCGGCATGTTGCCGAGATTGAAGACGGGATGCAGGCGCTTGTCGTACCGGCGCAGCCAATCTCCGGCGCGACGCAGCTCCTTGTACATATTGCCGCCCGCCTCATCCGCAAGATACCACATCTTCACCAGCTGATCGGGGTCTTCTGCAACCGATTTGACGATTTGCGGAAAACTTTCGTTGCATTCAAACGAATATTTTCCGATCTCGGCCGGGCGCTCGAAAAGAACGTTGTTCCACAATCCGAAACCTTCGTAGCATACGACCACATCCTTTATGCCGGCACGATTGATCTTGTTGGTCGCAACGAGGCGATCGATCTCCTTTTCGCGTTCTTCTGGGGCAAGGGTTTTGCGCTGCCCGCGGGAACGGCTGTCGACCACCATCCCCAGGATTTTGCGGTCGACCGTATAGTGGTCGCGCCAATCCCAATCCCACATCTGCATCCAGTTGAATCCCATGTCGGCAGGCTTCAATCCGGTCTCGTCGATCGGCGTATTCCAGTCGAACCCGTGGCAGTGGTAAATCCCCAACGGGAAATAGGGTTTGCCCTCGTTCAGGAAAAATCCGTCCTGATCGATGATGATCTGCCCCTTTTCGGGAGCGGCGATAAAGAATTCGCTTTTCAGGATTTTCTTTCCGCCGCAAAGGGTTTCCACCTCGGCTTCAAGCGCGTATCTTCCGGCCGGGGCGTCCTTCGCCACGGGGAGCTTAGCCTCGGCATAACGGGACTCCGGAGCGAAACGCCCCTCCGCCGACGCCACCACTCGACCCGCGCCATCCTTTGCGCTAAGCTTCCACGCCTTGCCGCCCATGTCAATGCCCAGCCGGTTCAGCTTGATTCCGATGTACACGCCGGCATCGCGACGCTCGGTCGACACCGTCGCGCGATAGTCGGGCGGCACGATCTCCAGCATTTCGGGGAAAACGACCTTGCGTTCGTCAAGCACCCAGCTCTTCCCCCCTTCCCAATCAAGAAGCTCGGTCTTCGCATTCCATTCCCCGCAAAGATCCAACGGAGGAACCTGAATCTTGAAATCGAGCATTTCATCGAGCTTCGTGCTGGGGCGACGGCGCGTGACGAACGTACGCGACATGCGGCGATCGGAGAGCGAAGTCAAAGTCAGCCTCGCCGCCAGATAAAGATTCGTATCCGCGAAATCGGCATTGCGCACTTTGACGACGGTTTCTCCGCCGCCCAACGCCGGACGCGAATACTTGCCTTTGTACTCGTCGACATCCAGGTAGGAATGCGTGATTTCCGTAAGGCGTATGCCGTCTTTTTCAAGCGCCAGGTGCGCTGCGATATTCTTGCGCAACTCCGGAGAGTCGGCGCAGGTATGCGTCGACAGAATCAACATGCCGCCACCTACACGAAGCGCAACCGTGTAGTCGCGCTGCACGACATCCCACAGATTGCGGGCATTCCCTGGAAGAGAAAGACGGCCGTTGCCCGCCCGCAGATGGGGAGAGAGGGGAACGGGCCAATCAAAGAGCGGAGTGGCGCCGGGAAACACATTGAGGTCGCCGCCATGAGCAGGTCCTTGTTGCGGACGGAACGAGGGCATGGATTTTTCGTCGCAGAACTCAAGCGCTCCGGCAAAATCCTCGGCAGATGCTATCAACGGCACGATAAGCACGCCGCCCTGCTCGATAAATTTGCGCCAGGCAGCTCCATCGCCCGCCGGCAGACGGTTGACGAAACGCACCTCGTGATTGCGCGCCGCCGCCGGATTTATGCTGCCGATCGCCGCCTTGCGCGCTTCTATCGCCTCCGGCGTCTCGGCGAGCACGCCTTCATGGCAAATTACGCTTCCGGTGGGGGCGCTCAATACAATCTGGACCTTGCGTTTGAGTTCGGCGGTGGTAAATTCGCACTTCGCCTCCAAAGACACATCGGTATCGCTCACCGTGGAGGGGGGAATATCGATTTCGGCCTTGCCGTGCTCGCGGTAATCCTGCCCCTTCTGATCGAACGAAATGATGCGCAATGCACCGCGCAACGCCATGTCGGAAACGTTCTTGATCCTCATGGTCACGACAAACTTGCCGGGAGCGAACCTCTGCGGAAATGCGTGCTCGACCACTGCGACCTTATGCGCCTTGGCTTTGGCGTAAAAAGCGTCCTCCGCATTGGCGGCAGACACAACGGCAAGCGATGCCAACAAGGCACAGCACAACAGTTTCAACGACATCTCATCCTCCTTTTCACCTTACCAATATGCTCAGCCGGACTGAAGATCTCTGCGCCGGACATTATACTTGTCGCAGCCCCCCGTCCGGATCGTATCCTGTCAATATACTACAGTTTCGCAGCGGTTTTTGAAAGTCGAAAAAAGATGTTTTGACAAAAAGTGGAATATGCCGCATCCGCCTTCTACGGCATGACATGCGACATACTCCACAAACAGGCAGCTACCGGATTATAGGCAAAAGGGTCAGACCCGAATGCCACTAACCTAAGGCTCATATGACCTCCTCCTGGCGATAGTCCGAGCGCGGTTTTGTCAGCAGCGGATAAGGCTTCGGGCGTCGCTTGACTGCCCGCACGTAGTTCTTCCGCTTCCGTCTAGACAGCGCATCCGCCGCGACTGCGGCGACGAGTCTTGAGAATGCTCTTTCGAGCGATCTTCGGGCGGCGTACAGCATCGGGACTGTCGAGATGAACGCCATTGCCGCAGCCGCCGTGCTGGCTATCCCGCGCCGTTGCCCGCGCGCGCGTCCGCGTGCGATGACATAGCGC
>JAZQGX010000068.1:0-2882 GCA_045540275.1 Kiritimatiellia bacterium
ATTTTTTTTGTCGACACTGTATATGCTTGACTGTTGGCTGTGGGATGTGGTAGACCGGGGGAGTATGGGGACCTGATTCCCAGTAAATTGCCACAGTAGCGGGAGTTTGTGATATACTGCTCGGCATGAGACGTTGCAGGATAGATCTTCCAAACCGGTGCTATCACCTGATCAGTCGTGTTGCCCACCGCGCGCTTGAGTTTGGAGGATTGCAAGCAGCGAATCGGAAGGGCCGCTATGACAAGGAAAAACGACTGTGGCAATTTACTGTGGCAATCAAGTCTGACCCTGTTGGCTCTGCCAAAGAAGCCCAAGTCGCCGTTGCAGCGCTACAGGCTGACCCTTTTGACACAACCATATTCCGATTGGACAAGACCCTTCTGTATAAGCTCTACTAATGAATGCACATGCGCATGGGGGAAGAAATGAAGCTTAACATTTTTGTCGTGTCGCTAGCGATTGCGGGATCTGCGTCTTTATTTACTGGATGCGCTTCCGTAGCGTTTGTGAATGAAGAGAAGTTGGGGTTGCCACGACGTTTCGAGGCATTTCCTTGGCCAGTGATGAATATGACGAGAGGTGACGTTGTCGTGATGGGCACACTTGTTGAAAAGACGGGCCCGTTGTTTGTTGTCTGGTTGCCGTGGCTTGCTGTTGAAGTTCCGGTCTCGTTCTGTGCAGACGTCATAACAACTCCTTATCAATTGCGCCGATATATGAAGCGAATGCCAGAGCAGGAGGTTAATTCAGCTGAGCCAGTTCGTCGTGATAGTATTATTAAGAGTGAGGAGTTAGGGACGAAAGATGAGGCTAAAGTTGACAAGTAAGAGCGTATGAGTAAGGTAATGGAACCTCTCGTTGAAGTCTTGTATGCTTGATTGCCGCAGATAGCATGTTTTGCGCCATGCTCTGGAGTGTGCGTGACGCCAAAGGAATTTTGCTTTTATGTGTTTTAGTTTGATGAATAGATCACCGATAGTAATTGTCTGCGGGTTTGCGTTGCTGATTATTGCAGCGCTTCTGGTTGTTTTGCGTGAGCGGCGACCTGCGCCGCTGCCGGAATTGCGGGGGGCGCAGACGTCCGCCGATGTGCGTGTCAAGGCAGTGGATCGGAAGGCGGAGTTGCTTGAGAAAGGCCTGGTTGCTTCAGTGTCGGGTGCCGTCGCGATCGTGTGCGGCGAGGACGCGGCGACGGCAGGGAGATACGAGGCGCGGAACGACGCCCTGAGGTCGGACTGCGAGGGTCGGACCCTTGTGATACGGTCGAAGTGATACGGTCTAAGTAATTTTGATAGACTGCTAGCCATGATGAATCTGCGCGAGAATATGTCTGGAAGATGCCGCCGAATCCGTCGGTCGGCACGTCAGCCATTCGTGCGCCATAATCCGGCGGGTCCGAACACGCATGTCCGTGATCGTGAACACGCATGTTTGCGTTCGTGAATACGCATGTTCGCGATTGTGAATACGCATGTTCGTGATTACGGGCGCGGTGCCCCTGTTTTTAATTAACTCCGAGCAGCTTGGCTTTCGTTACCACTTCGCGCAATTCGTGCTGCGTCGCGCGTGAAATTGTTTTGTAGCTGATGAGAAATGTCTATTTGTGGCTGGGGGAGGTTTCCTTCCGACCTCCTCGTGTCTGAAGGCGGGTCGTCTTACCTGCCGAAGGCAGATTAAAAGGATGTTTCTCAACACATCCTGCGCGTTTGAAACCACGAAGTAGCGGAGCGGTCGCGGGAGCCCAAACGCTCGGAGTTGATAAATGTCAATGTTGGCCGGGGTCCCACCGCAATTTTCGAGAAGTCTAGATTTTCCTTGAAATTTTTTCGCGTCTTTTTCGTTTATTATGGTTGAAGGGGCAGCAGGGCCTTCTTCCGCCGTGACGCGGCGCCGGCGCGCTTGACAGCAAACGAAGATAAATGATAAGATAAAGGTAGAAAATGAAACGTGCATGCGATGTCAATGCTGGTTGGGGTCTGTCCCCGCAAGATTTCCGACGAATGCAATCTTAACTTCGATAGGATAGGAGGGCCTCATGGACATTAAGGTGTTATTCTTGATGGAGGTGATTATATGGTGTTGCACAATGGCGGCCTCGGGGGTGGAAGTGGTGACGAATAGGGTTTTTGCCGCAAACACCGCCATCGTTCAATCTTGCGTTGTGCATGAGTATGAAAAAGATACGGTGATTACAAATGTCGCGATTTCAAGCGACGAAATAACAATGGCATGCTGTTTAGCGGAAGCCTATGTCAGAAAGATTGCGCTGGAGGAATATTCACGCCCCAAGATTCGTAGGGATGCAACGGGGCGTCAATACATGGTTGCGCATGACAGCTCATGGATGTTCCCTCTTGCATTGCCATCAAATTTCGAATTCTTGGGAATCCAGTACAAGAACTTCAGCCGGACTGCATTACCATACATTGTCACAAACAAGTATTTGGAAGGATCTATCAAGGGTGTGCTATGCGAATATAAGTTGAATGGAATGTTTCAATTTGGATTGTATGTAAATCTTAACACGTATGGTGTATCTCCTGACTTTCAGCGAGGCGTTTCGTGCCAGATGATTGTATCGAGGCTGGGGCGATTCCCTTTCATAGAAGAGGCGAATGTGAACAAGCAGGAAGATTTTGTGAAACAGTTAGGGGCGGATAAGCCATAGGCAACCATGAGGGCTACGGGGGCAGACATGATTACCACAGTAAATTACCACGGTGCGCGCGGACGGTTGAGGGGCGGACACGGAATGTGATATACTACCTTCCATGAGCGAAAAGATTACA
The DNA here is from genome assembly GCA_045540275.1 of Kiritimatiellia bacterium. GTDB lineage: Bacteria > Verrucomicrobiota > Kiritimatiellia > RFP12 > UBA1067 > RGIG8368. The sequence goes on from JAZQGX010000068.1 coordinate 2,790, forward strand.
CTTGCGGGCGGGAAGCTGAATGTTCCCGCGAATCCGATCATTCCGTACATCGAGGGCGACGGCACGGGGCCCGACATCACGCGCGCGGCGATG
>JAZQGX010000069.1:0-52478 GCA_045540275.1 Kiritimatiellia bacterium
TCGGGTTGTGCGCATATTAACGCTGAAAACTTGTGTTCCCGTGCGCTCGTCAGCACCAATTGAATGTTCATACCTCTTACCTGCGACAGCGTCCTCTATAAAATATCGGCCATTACGCCAGCCGTAGACGGCTCCAGTTTCGGCAAAAGAAAGGTCACCATCTCCATCCGCGTCCGTTCCGAGCGCGACCTGAATACAATTCGATGGAGAGCAATCCAACGTAAACTTAAGCTCAAATTCTTTGACATCGCTCCGATGCCTGTTGAACACGATATTCGTCGACACCTCGGTATCAGCATAGGGAGAGATAGGCAAGGGAGAAACATTGAACTCCTTCGCGGGTACGACAAGAGGAAGCAGAATCGCAAGAGCAAAAAATGCAAGCGATCCTTTTTTGAAAGAATAAGCAACGCCTCTTACTTTCAGAAGTGAATTTAACATAATATAATCTCGTTTTTGAACTGCAATATTATATCATATACGCATTGCTACTGGCTAATTATAAAAAAGACATCAAATTTTGCATCAAATTATTACCTATAAAGGGTATATTTTGACCGCTGTCTGTAAGTTCTACGCGAATAGGTAGTGCGATAGCCGTAGAATTTTCTCTTTCTCAAAACTGTCAAACTCGCAAACTGGCAAACTGACTCTACTTGCAAACGTTGTTCAAGTTGGGGGAGTTGTGAAGTTTTAGAGTTTGGCAGTTGGACAGTTGGACAGTTTGGCAGTTGGACAGTTGGACAGTTGGACAGTTTTTATAGTTGGCGGAGGGAGAGGGATTCGAACCCCCGATACCTTTCGGTACGCCGGTTTTCAAGACCGGTGCATTCAACCACTCTGCCATCCCTCCAAGGATGCACAACAAAAAATTTTTATTTATTATACCGAAGTTTTTGAATCTGGTCAAATATCATTGCCAGAATGCCCGTAGAAAAATCATTTGACCCGAAAACGCAACAAAAGACCGTCGTCCCCCTCATTGTCAAATAATATCTCCCACGCCTCACCACGTTCCATCAGCACCGGAAAATTTATTTTTCGTAATTCATCCGTCGATGCCGGCAACACCAATAACGAGAAAAATTTACGCCCCTGTATTTCAAAATCCACCTGCCCCCCACACCACAATACAACACTCTTAACCTGTCTGCGCGCAATCGGTTCCACAAGCTCCACCATCGGATTGAACATTTTCCCCGGCTTGGACCGATACCTGCCCAAAAACGCCTCCATGCCCTCCCATGGGCCTCGCCCCAACCACTCAACATCGCTCAACGCCGGACTCACCCGCAACCTTAATCCAGCACGAGCCGGCATTAACGCTCTAGAAATGTCCTTGAACGAAAACCCTATCTCCAACCACCCCTCCGGTGAAATGACATATTTCAACTCCGCATCGACTGCATCCGGTAGAAAATACCTTATCGGAACCTTGATGATGCAAAGCCCACTCTCATCATGCCTCATCTCGCCCGGCCTGACCACATACTTGCCGGCTGACTGCCGCCACGCCACATCCAACTTCGACGCACCCTTTACCGAACCGACATCAGGTACTATCGGCGCCAACAAACGTTCATGCCCATCAACACGCCACGATTCAATACAGCCACTTCGCTTGCCAATAACAAATGCAAAACCGTCACCTTCTACGACAAAACCATCTGCGCGCTCGTTCACCGTCAACAACTTTCCACTCCTATTCTCTTCCATAGGAGGGTCATTGAATACTGCCACTTGATCTCTTGCGAAAACAAATCCCTTATTCGCCCAGGGCTTTTTCCGACACAACTCAAAATTAAAGGTCCAGGTTCTAATCGCCGCCGTATCATCAATAAAAACCGTTCGGGGAACCTTCAATCTCACTTCACCACTCCCCCCTGGGTTAATATCCAGTCTTCCCAACGACAGCCGATACTTCTCTAAACCATTCTCCGCATATATACACTCAGCGCGACAATCCTTGAGATGAACAGAACCGGAATTGTTATATACGACAAAAGTATCCCCTGCCCCATCTTTTGGCAACACCTTCACCGCACTCCATCGCAGAGCACACCTTGCCGCCAAGACGCTTTCACCGCCATCCGGATTAAGAAGCGCATTCCCTCGCCTCGTTGCATCCTTTGACGCAAATCGCCAGACATTGGTCGGTCCGCCATATTTCAAAACGCGATCAGGCAGCGGAATCGATGTGCAAGGTTCTTCAAGATTTGGCGCCCCTCGTTCATACCCGACTGTAGCCGACAATTCGTATTTGTCGCACAACTTCAGCCATTCATCGGGAACGCCTTCGCCCTCAAATGCAAGGACCGAAGCATTGATACTGCGCAAAAACCGTGCACGCCGCTCAAGCTCCTCCCGGGCGAGATATTTCGACCCGTCCAAGATGTTTACCGTTTGCGCACTTGTCGGACCACAAACCAACAGCAATAATGCAAACAACAACGCTGCCATTACAGAATCCGCGCCATCTTATTATCAATCCGTGAATTGACGGAAATACAATACGCGCATCTCATGAAAACCTTTGCTTCGCACCACATCATCTCTACGCTTGGCATCGGTTTCCGCAAATTCGCTCTTGTAACTCGCCGAAGTGGAAGCAACATCATCCGAAGCATCTTTCCTGTGATACTGCCGCCACGGGGAAACCCGTCTTGACAAGTCAACGCCAGTGCCGTCCGGCGATCCGCGGTAAAGGTCTGGCTTTTCCGTAAACGACCCGTCGTTTTTCTTAAAGCCCACCGGATACGGATCGCGCCAAACCAGCGCCACCGCCTTGCCTCCGGCCGTCGACTTCGTTCCAACATTGCCCGTTTCGCCGATTGTCATAATCTGAGTCTCGGCGATAAGGAAGATCAGGAACAACTGCTGACGGTCTGAGAAATTTTCCAGCGACTTGGCAAACAGCAATTTTCGATAACACTCGGGAATATCAGTGCTCATCGTTTTGTCGAAAATCTTTCTGGGATTAAGATTCCCCTCGCTTGCCGTATACCACTTGAAAAGTTCTTTGCTGCCGTACACATCATACAGGTTAGACCGCAGCGAAGTAAGCATCGTGCTGCCGGGATGGTTCTCCCTGACACTATGGCCGACCACCGAAGCAACCCGGTATGAAGAATTCAATTTTGCGCGCTTGGCTGCCTGCATTCCTACAAACCACCCGTTGACCAGTTCTTCAAAATCGGATTTCGACACCCCTAAAACCGAGTCGATATTCCCACCTTCATATGACAGAGTTTTATTGTACTTAACCTCTGCGCCTTTAAGGCAGAACAGGTACCCCATTTCATCCTGGACATTTTGCCATGACGAAGGCGTATCCTCAGCCTTGGCTTTCCAAGAGAAGCGCGACGGGATGTGACTGATCGCCATCTGCAACACCTGCGGCTGATCGGACAGCGGATTAATCCGAACCCCGGATAACACTTCATCACTATTCGCACCGCTTCTCGCCGAGAAATATCGGTAAATGTTATCAGCAGGTTTATTATGGTGGTCATACAGACGAATCGTCCGGAAGAAATCGTTGAAGTTGGGACAATCATTCACGCTACTAGCTACGGTATCGCCAACCTCTCCTCCGGGACTTGAATTGCCAGCGAAAAATCTCGGAAAAAATCCAAGCTCTCCGATTGAAAACCTCCTTGAACCGCTGTCGTTTGAAATCTGATAGTGGTCACCGTCACGGCCATCCGCACCCAGAAGAGAATTACGGTCAAACCGATCATTCGCACTTGGATACCCTATCCAATTTTTTATCCGCCAATTGTAGCGAGGATCGGGACATTCAAACGACTGGTGCTGCCACACGACCGGTAACTCGTATTTAGGCTCTCCGCCGGCACCCACATCACTCGGCTGAACACCTACAAAAGTGATTTTCCCGTCATTCTGCGGAACAAATTCAAACACTGGGAAATTGGCATCGTTCTCAACTTGGTCAACCCAATCCATGACCGTCTCGGTGAACATGGGCGCGACATCCAACATCTCATCCATGCGCTGTCTGGCATACCCCTCACGTTCGTGCAGGAATGTATCAAGCGACCAACGAAGCTTGACCTCTTCCGGAGCGTCCCACACTTGATCATGCGTGAACTCGCCGTTAACATCTATCTCAAACTCCATCTTGAATTCGTTTTCATTGAATTCAGGTCTGAAGATCGTTTCCGGTCGCGATGCAGACACCGTCTCCTGAGTACTCTTGCCTTTTATGTATTTATGTTTACGGTTGTTTGCATCCGGGAACGACGCCCCTATCGTTCTGGGGGGCAAATTCACGCCAGCGCCGATTGCCGCATCCAAACCGGACTCGATAGACACCGCCGCCCTCATCGACAGTTCTGACGCGGAAGCGCCACTTTCATTGAAAAAGGGATATATCGCCTCAACGTTTATTACCGCATCGCCATTTCCCTCATAGGCTATCGTGTATTTCCACTTGCGCTTATACCTGTCGGTAGTTCCAATTTGCGTCTGCACACCCTCTACCTTCACCTTCCACGAATCAGGCGACTTCAAATAAATTCTGCTTATCGACGGTACACGCTCCATCGGCGGAGCCCTAAATGAGCGCGGATATTTGTCATCGTCGAGATAGTCGGCGATCATCGCCCCGAATTCCCTCTTCATGCGCGTTTCATTGTATGTCGACAAATCTTGCGATTGAGATTTGCGCAATGCCTCGAAGAACAAATCCGAGATTTTCAGATTGTTCAGATTTGCAGCGGGGTAATCGGCATCCTTCAATGCTGGAGTCGTAGCCCAGATTTTCAAATTGCCGTCACCGTCCACCAAACTGGCGCTACTGCTTGACGCCCCGCCGTCATCACGGGGCTCCTCCTTGACGATACTGTCGGTCGTGAAAAAAGAGGCTCGGGCCGATGATGAAAAAGTATTTTGAAATCCGAACGATTCATCGGGGGTCCCTTTGGAAGGACCTCCGGTCAGCCAATCGATAAATGGCGCACCGGTTCCATTATTTGCAAACACGCGATCATTTCTGGCATCCATGCAAGCGTAAAAATCCGCCAACGTGTCAAAATGCCCGCTTTTGTTCCTGTTGTCGTTATCGAACGTATCTCCATTGCCGTTGTAGAGCGAGCCGATGAAGATGTTGTTGGTCACCGCCCCCTTCGAGTCGGCCGAAGCCAAAACCTTGTTGATGTCCGGCATATCGGAGACATTGACGCAGACATAGGCGTAACGACCGATCGTCGGCTTGAGCGATTCGTTGTTATCCGCCTCCAGATAAGCCACCGGCCTTCGTAACGGGCGCCATTTTGCCCCCATGTAATTGCCGGTACCGCGATATGCCAATATTTCACGACCCGCAGAATCGACGGCGGTATCGTCGTCAAATGGGCCCTCTTCATTTTCATCATCTGGATTTGGACGGGAGAAGCGGCGAACGTCATTGACCAACGAAGCCGGTATATACGCCAGCGAATCCCAAGCAAGAACCGAGGCATTGTTGTCGTTCTGCGAACCGTCCGCATGGGCGGAGCAAAGCACACGCCCCATCCAGTTGGTCGGGAATTTGCAAAGACCAGCATAGCCGGCCGAATCTTTTTGGATGCGGAGCTCGGCGTCAATCTCATCCATCGCACGCACCAGTGCCGTGTTCAACAAGTGCCGCGCGTTCGATGAATGCTTGTAATTTGCAGCCGCCTGCCGCTCGACACGCATACAAATCGAGAACGACACCGCGCTGACCATCAAAAAGCTGAGAAATCCAAGTACAATCAAAAGCGCGCTTCCCCGCCGGCCGAAACGCCTGCACCCGGGGACGACATCTGAATTGATTTTCTCAGCAGTCTTCTTTTTTCGAAGCATCATAAAACCTCCCTGCCTCAGCGGCGCCAATCCCGATGCCGATTGGGAAATGTCACGGCAGCGTCGATTTCATACTCCTTGTTGTCGACCGCCTCGATTGACAAAATTCTAAACTTGTAAGGATTGCCCCACGGATCGCGAAAAGCATCATTGCTCATCGCGGCATTCAAAAACACCGGTCCGCCTGAATTGCCGAGCAGGTCGGAAAGCGCCGAAGCCGTCGCCTCCTGCTCTCCCGTCGTAATATCCATTGGGAAATCGCCGAATGACTGCTCGTAGGCGAGCCAGGCGTTGACCAGTTCACGAAGCTCCGTATGAGCCTTTGTTATCTTCGCCTGTCTTCTCGCCTGCGCCATCCCGGTAGCGGCCGTTCCCATCAAAAGCCCCAACATGGCAACTACAATCATCAACTCAATCAATGTAAATCCGCGCTTCATTGATTATTCCTCGTTCCAAGTTGTAATGTCGTCTTTAGTGTTCCACCGTCCGTCCGGCCCGCATGACGCCGCCCCGATTTCAGCCATATTGGCGGAATCGGTGCGCAGTTTGACCTTGAACCTGAGAAAACTGGGAAGATATTCTTTTCGGTTTTTCTCATAATTGGCGCTGTCGTTATCCCAGACGGCCTGGATGTTGGAAAATTCCGGTATGGCTTTGCCGCCGCTTTTCTTAACCAATATCGTGGTTGACGACTTGGCGGTCATGCCGCCGCCGCTCGGTTTCCATGTCGTCTCTTTGCGGGTCATATCCGAGAAGCTGTACTCGACAAAGGTAATGGCGCGGTTGGTCACCTCTCCGCTGAGCGTATAAAACTTAAGATTGTCGGAAAAAGAATCGCTTCCTTTGTCAAAATAAAGACTCTCCGCTCCCGCAAAGTTCTCCTTCAACGCCTGATAACTTATCGCCTTCGAGGCGTCACGCTCCAATGCACCGACGAAGGCGCGAAGCTGCATAAAATTGTCAACGCTGCTCGCCCCTACGCGCCATGCCTTGCTGCTTTGCTGGAACAGCATACCGAGCATCATTACGATGACCACCAGAATACTGCAGGCCACCATTACCTCTATGACTGAAAAACCGGCTTGCCGCTTCATTTTTCGTAATCCCCCTGGAAATAGGCTTCCGCGTAATAGATTGGACGATTGGAATAATCGTTGCGGTCATACGCATCCTCGGTTGTGCATTGCACCATAATTCCCATAACCCGCCCGGAATGAGCAGGCGGACGGCAGCACGCAATACGGAAATGGCGCACTCCGTTCTTGTCGGAACCGTCAGAAACCAAAGACGGCATCTTCATGTCTCTCCTCAAAAACCCTGGTAAATCCGAAAAGCTGTCCTGGCTTTTGAATTTATCGCAGGTCAACCCCTTGCTGGTGCCGCCGCCGATATCGCGGATGATCGGATTCTTGTCATCATCATTCCACTCGCTCCACTTGACATTGCGCCCGGAGGCTATGCCCACCGCCTGGTTGAGCAATCCGTCGGCAAAAATCGATTCGGTCATATCCTCGACCGCGTTCATGTTTTCGCGCAATCCCAACGGAAATAGCGACGCTACCGCAAGTACACCGATGGCCATGACGAAAATCGCCATGTTCACTTCTATCAGCGAAAATCCGAATTTCTTTTTCATCTGACTTCTCCACTCTCCGCCGGGATTAATTCCAGGCGTCGGCATCCCCATTCCAGCTGATTGTGCCGTCGCTCTCAACTTCAACGCTCATGGTTGCGCCTGAATTGATTTCTTTGACCGTGACCTTGCCGGCCGAATCGCCAATCACCTTGGCCTTGCCGTCAGGCGTAAAGCGCACCATGATGATGTTGTCTTCGTCTTCTCCCTCTATGCTTTTGAAACAAAAACCCGTGGGCAGAAACTGGATGGGCTCCACCGCCGTGCCGTAGGCGTCCGAAATCTCCCAGCGGTTGTCGGTAGTGCGCGAGGGCATACTGTCGTTGTGCATGAATGCGTAGACCGGAACGGTATATTTGACCTTTTTCAAACCGGTTCCGCTGGAGTTTTGCGGCCGGGTCGCCGAGGTCCGGTTATGCAAATCATAGCAGAGCACATTGGGATAGACATACGACCAACCGCCTTGCGTCATGTTGAACAACTGCATCGCCTCAAGCTTGTGCTTACGCTTGTATGAATCCTCCTTATAGTCTTCGCTCTCGAAATTTCCGGTCGAATAAACCACGTTGAACAGTGCGCCGAGATCGGTAAATTCGTCGGCCCAATATCCCTTTTTCGGGATGCAGGTAATACGCCCGAGCTGCTTGCAGACGATGTACGCAGGACGGGTCAACAGGTTGGCGCTACCCTCCAGCTGCGAATCGTCCCCGGAATTAGAAGTCTCGCCCACCACTTCGTTGTAAATCATCACGCAGGTGGTAACACCGTCCATGCATGCGCGCTGACGGGCCAAGGTCAATGTCCCGGCCAACTGCTGCAACGCGCTGCGCCTGGCCATTCCGCGCATGGCGGCAAAATAGCTCGTCACCGCAACGGTGGACAGGGAAACCATGATTCCCATCACCACCAAAAGTTCAAGCAGCGTAAAGCCGCGAAGTTTTCTCTTCATGACGCTTACCACCCCGCATCAAGCACCTGCACCGAATCGGTCAGGCGGTTGTACCTCAAATTGAAATAGAGCGGTTTGTTGGAATCGACCGCCTCTTCCGTACCGTCTTCCTTCTTTTCGCCGCCGGTTGCACGCATATAGATCACCTGTATCGGAGAACTGCCAGCGCGGCTGACCTTGTTGAGAATCTGACGCTTGCCGTCCACCTCGCACAAAATGCCAGAGCCGTCCAGACATCCCGCCGCATAGATTTTACGGATGACGGAACCGAGCCGGCTGTTCGGCCCACCCGACAGATTGTACAGCGCTTTGCTGTCGCCGCCGCCGGATGCCGCGCTATAGCTCTCGAAGTCGCCGAGCCCATTACCCGTCGGCTTCTTGAACGGCCACTTGCCCTGCTGTGCGCGATAAGTTTCAAATGCCGCCTGCAGTGCATGCTGGGTGGCGTCCTTGCGGCGCTGGCGTCCGATGCGTATTGACTTGATGGCCGCTCCGGTTGCAAGCGTAGCGATGATGGCGATAATCGATATCACCACCAGCAACTCAATCAAAGTGAACCCGCGGGCTATTTTTTTTGCAAAATACTTTCTCATGTCAAAGGGCTCCTATTTGGCTTTCGTGTCGGTCATGCTCCAGCTCAGGCTGTCATTTACGGGATAGCGCTTATTATGCTCGCCGTCGTCAATTCCATCCTCGCCGCGAGACCAGACCATGACCGAAGCGCGGATACGCATTCCTTCGACCGGCATTGAACAGCCGCGGCAATCCGAGGAATCGATGAAACCGTCGCCGTTCAAATCAAGCCGGTACTGCAAAACGTGGTCTCTGAACACGGAGACATTGCCATTGCCCAATTCTTCCGTATCAGATTTTGCCCCGGTGTTGATTTTCAGCGCATTGCGTCCCCACGGATCAAGCAAACCGAAGCGGTCGAGCGACGTTTCGCTCCAGTCCCACACTCCGTTCTGGCGATTCTTTTCCTTTGTCGTCAAATCCATATAGTTGTTCTGCTGCAAATACCAGCATACATCGCGGTTGAAGCCTTGTGACATATTGTTGATGAGCACCACCGGCCAGCTCTGTTTTGCAAGCAGCACCGCCTCAAGCGACACCTTGGCCTGATCCACCACCTTTTGAGCCTCGTTGCGCATCGCGATGCCCTGGACCTTGCCGAATGAGACGATCAGCACCGTCGACAGCATTCCAATGATGCCGATTACAATAAGCAGTTCCACCATCGTGAAACCGCGTTTCTTATTGATTTGATCCAATGATGTCATCTGATATCCACTCCTGCATTAAAGTTGCGTCCTTTTTCCCTTTCTGCTTCTTGACCGCGTCATACGATATCCAGCACGGGAAAGTGTTTCCGTTGGGTCCGGCCGACCACAGGCGATAGCTCTGGTAAGGAGGCGCGGAATGGTAATAGAATGGATTTCCCCATCCGTCATTCAGTCCGCTCTGCTGCAAGGCGTATTCAGTTCCGGAAGACGCCTGCTGAATTGACAGCAGCAAAGTAGACCCGTCCTGCGAAAGCGTGGTGCCAAGCACCGGGTAACACTGCCCGGTTATCAACTTCTCAAGCTGCGTAATCCATTTTCCGCATTTCGAACGCTCTTCATTGCACTTGTCGCGGAAGAATCTCATCTGCGAACCGTTGCCGCCTCCCTTGGGATATTTTGCGACGTTGGCGTCGACCCACTGCTTGGTTCGGAAGAAACTTTCTTCGGGAGAGTATTCGCGGTCGGCCCCCTCAAAAAGGAAATTGGCTCCGACAAAATCGATTCGCGGAACTAAAAACGACAACAGACCGAACTGGAAAAGACGATATGTGGACCACGAAACATCGCCCTCCGCATTGCCGAGAACCCTAGCCGCACTTGCCACCGAACGTCCCTGCGACTTGTAGTACGATGCGATATACTCATCAAGAATTACAGCAGTCGGATAAAGAAATCCCGACGGCTGCGCCGCCGCCGCCTCATTGGCGTTGATGGAACTAAGGCTGTTAACCTCCTCGTATTCAAGCTTTCCGTTCTTCAACACCTGTTTGAGATACGGGTTGCTGCTGCCGTACACCTTTACCGGGGGGTAGGTGCCGTAAGCGGCATAATATCCCGCCAACGCATTCTGTATGCGTTGCATCCGGGCGATCGTCTCCGCCTTCTTGCTCATGTTGCCCGCCAGCCCCATGAGCTTGAAAATGCCGGCGATTAGCAATCCCACCACCGCCACCACCACTAGCATTTCTATCAGGGTAAAAGCAGCCTTCTTTGAAGAATCCTTCATGAATCGAGTCATGTTGCCTCCTTAGTTGGCCTGGCCCAACGATCCGATAATCTGAATCATCGGCATAAACATTGCGACAACGATGGTACCGACCACGACCGCAAGCACCATAATCATTATCGGCTCAATGATTGAGGTAAGACCTGCAACCGCATTGTCGACCTCGTCATCGTAGGTATTGGCGATACGGGTAAGCATGTCCGGGAGCGCACCGGTTTCCTCGCCGACTTCAACCATTGAAATCACCATCGGAGGAAATACCTTGGAGGCCGCCAGCGGCGCGGTCATGCTTTCACCTTCTTTAACGGCGTCATGCACCGACTGCATCGCTTTGGCGATTACCGCATTCCCCGAGGTGTCGCGAACGATGGTCAGCGCTTGCAAAACGGGCACGCCGGAAGCCATCAGCGTTCCAAGCGTACGGGTCATGCGCGAAATGGCTGTACGGCTGACGAGAGTGCCAAACACCGGCATGCGCAATTTTATAATGTCGATTGTGATCTTGCCGCCCTTGGTCATTGCAAAGAGTTTGAAAAGCACAACAAATCCGACAATGCCACCCAGCACGGTAAGGCCGTTGTTCATGCAATACTGAGAGGCGTTGATGACGAACTGGGTGATGCTGGGAAGGGGTTTGCCGTTGAGCAGGTCGCGGAAGATGCTCTCGAATTTCGGAATAACTCCGACCAGCAAGAAGCCGGTGATGCCGATAGCCGCGACCAGAACCACGATCGGGTAAATCATCGCCCCCTTGACCTTGTTCTTTATTTTCTCGGCTTTTTCCGCAAATTCGGCCAAACGGTTGAGTACCACTTCGAGCACACCGCCCGCCTCGCCGGCCTTGACCATGTTGATATAAAGGTCGTTGAAAATCTTCGGATATGCGGTAAGCGATTCAGAGAAGGTGCTACCGCCCTCGACGGAGGCGGCCATGCCCAGAAGCGCATCCTTCAAGGCCGGGTTTTTCGTTTGGCGCTGCAGCACGTTCAACCCGCGCATCAAAGGCAGACCCGCGTCCACCAACACCGCCAGCTGACGGGTCATGGTGGTCAAGTCCTTGGTTTTCACCTTGCGGCTCATGAATTTCGGGAGCTTGATCTCCATATTCATGGCGCTTTTTTTCTTTGCTCCGGAAGAGGCCTGCGGCGCAGGTGCTCCATTGCCGGAGGCATCGGTTCCGCCGACGACACCGATAGCGGTGGCGAGCAGTCCCTTTTCGCGGATTTTGGCGATGGCCTGAGCCTGGGTTGGGGCTTCAATTGTGCCGCGGGTTTCGTTCCCCGAGGCGTCCTTGGCGATGTAAGCGAATTTTGCCATTTCAAACTTCCTTTTCGAATTGGGAAAGAATTAAAGAGTTCATCAATGCCATTCAGCAGGCAGAGCTTCCAAAACCGTATCGACCACTTCGTCCAGCGTCAATGAAGTACTGTCAATTTCAATAACGCCGTCAGCTTTGCGCAGCGGGGCGTACTTTCGGGTGGAATCGATTGCGTCCCTTGCCAGCAACGAAGCCTTTACCGCTTCGGTATCACCGCCATTGATGCCTTTAGTCTGTTCCTCCAGATGGCGGCGCTGAGCTCTGGCGTCAGCACTGGCGGTGAGGAAAAAACGTGCCGGGGATTCGGGGAAGACCGCCGTTGTGATATCGCGCCCTTCAACAATCAAATCACCGAACTCGACCATCGAGCGCAACCACGAGGTTACGCGATCGCGCACCTCCTTGACCACTGCCACGTAACTTGCATTGGCGTTGATCTCGGCGGTCCTAATTGCATTCCCCGGAATTCTACCGTCGACACGATAGACGATCCTGCCGTCCTCGGCGGAGAAATCCACCTTCACCGCATCCGCGAATGCGGCCACGGCGGAGGGATCGCGGGTATCAATCATGTGTTCGAGGCATTGCCATGTAATAATCCGGTAAAGCGCGCCGGAGTCGACATGCAGAAATCCGAGTTTTTTTCCAACAATCCCGGAGACCGATGACTTGCCCGATCCCGAAGGTCCATCAATTGCGATAATCCGGCTCATTTCCTCTCCTAACGTTGAGAATACGGCACATACGGACGATGCTCGACAATCGCCTTGTACGCCGGGCGTATTATAGGACCGCCGTTAAGCAGCTCTTCAATACGGTGGGCGCACCAACCGACCACTCGTGAAATTGCAAAAATCGGAGTGTACAAGTCCAACGAGATGCCAAGCATGTCGTAAACGAATCCAGAGTAGAAGTCGACGTTGGCGCACAGATCGCGCGGCTTGGAGCGACGCTCGTTGAAGACCTCCGGTCCAACCCGTTCAATGGTCTCGTAAAGCTCCATCTCCTCTTCGCGCTTATTGGCGCGGGCCAGCAATCTGGCCCGTTCGCGGAGGATTTCCGTGCGGGGGTCGGAAAGAGTGTACACGGCATGACCCAAGCCGTAGATCAAACCCGTTCCGTCTCCCGCCTCCTTGTCGAGTATTTTACGAAGGTAGTCGGCAACCTCGCCCTCTTTGTACCAATGCCTGACATTCTTCTTAATCTCCTGCATCTGGGTCATGACGCGAAGATTGGCGCCGCCATGTCGCGGACCCTTCAGCGACAGAACCGCTGCGGCTATCGCCGAATAGGCATCGGTGTAGGTGGAGGTTACAACGTGCGTGGTGAATGACGAATTGTTTCCGCCACCATGCTCGGCATGGAGGACCAGACACAAATCGAAAAGTTCAGCCTCAAGCTTGGTATATTCCCCGTCATCACGGATCATTCTGAGAAAATTCTCGGCCGTCCCCAATTTTTCGTCCGGCTCGTGGATAATCAGCTTCTTTCCGCCAAACGCATGGCGCTTGGCCTGCCAGGCATAGGCGGCGATAGTCGGAAACTGCGCGACCATGCAGATGCTTTGACGCAGAGTGGTGGCGATGTCAATTTTATCAGGTGCTGGATCTTGCGTGTACGCAGCAAGCACCGCTCTTGCGATGCCGTTCATGATGTCGGTTCCGGCAACGCGGATTATGGAGTCATCCCTGAATTTTGCGGGAAGATGGCGAAACTGCCCCAGAGTGGCGCACCATTCATCCAGTTCAGCATTGGTCGGAAGATCTCCGAGAAGCAACAGATAGGCGCATTCCTCAAAACCGAAACGATTGCTGCTCTGAAACCCTTTGACAAAATCCCTGACATTGATACCACGGTAAAAGAGCTGTCCCGGAACCGATACCTTTTCGCTTTCGCTGGTCACATAACCATGAACGCTGCCGATAGACGTAAGTCCGGTAAGAACACCGGTTCCGTCTGAATTCCGCAAGCCCCGTTTGACATTGTACTGCTGATATAACGCGGGATCAATTTTGCTGGATTCGCGAATCTTCCGCGCATATCCCTTGATTGCTCTTGAATCGACTGTTGCTGTTTTCTCCGATGACACAGTCATTCCCTCTCTTACTCTTCGTTTTTTCCCGTTAACTTTAAGGAACACTATACCTTTTTTCGTTCGGTTTGGCAATATGTTTAGTAATGCCTCGACCGCTGGTTTCACTGGGAAACGGCGTATTTAGTCAGCCCCTCGGTCAACGATTTGTCCGCCTCCGGATATTTCGCACACTCCTTCAACGTATCCTGCCCCATAGGAATACTCCATGCCGACATGACCGCTGCGAGATTCGCATTTGCGGTTTTTGAAAGCTCCCTGGCAAATATCTGCCACTTTTCATAATCGTTGCGGGGCCGTGAAAAACCCTTTTCGAGATAGCGCGCAAACGTCTTCTTGTAGACATCCCACCCGAACTTTTCCTTTATGCGCAAATACATCTCAAGCGCCAGAAACGGATCGCTTTTCCACGCGTTGAAATTCTTTCCACGGGTCACCCAGTTCGCGACGCGGCTCTGCAATTGTCTGCGGGAGCTGTGGAAACGATCTTCACGGATATCCTGTCCGGCTACCGTCTCGATAGCATAGGTTGTGAACAGGTTGACCGTCACTTCACCGGTACCCGCTGGAGTCCAGTCGGCATTCTGATGATTGTGGCCGATTTCATGATAGCACCCCCAAGCCTCGCCGCGCTCCAGGCGAGGCTTGTCCAACGCCCAATCGATCCGCTGCGCATTGATATGCGTCATCAGCGGATAGCCGCTGTGCATGAATCCCATCGAAAGCTGAACATCGCTGCAAATCCGCTCCGGATAGCGGCGCTGCCACTTCCATTGCGCAAGATCTTGCGATGCGGCAAGCACCTTGTCCCAGTAATCGGCGATCCAGAGGGGGTCATCCACCTTTTTCAGGCCGACCGTTTCCGCAATCACCACGAAATCTCTTCCTTGGATTTCACCGTATGGTGCGCCGGTAGTGCGGCACTGCTCCGCAAACGACTCTTTGGTGTCACGCCCGGACTTGAACCATGGCGCCATGATTCCGCCGGAAATTTTCACCGGAAAAACTCCGGAGCGCCGTCCCCTCATCGGCACCACGATATACACCAGACCGCCAAAGGGGCTGTAAACCGTCGTCTTCTCCTTTACCAGCGGCACTTCGCAGGTGACACGCGGATAGCGCTTCCACTGATCGAGGTGGCTCAAATCGTCGGCGGTAGAGCCGATGCGGACATTAAGCCCCATACCCAGCATCTCCTTGCCGATGGTCACCGACAGCGGTTCACCGGCGACTGCATAAACGCCGGTTGAATGCCAACGCGGAACGGAAAGATCGACTTCTGCGGTTTTTTCAATTTTGGGCGTTCCCGGAACTGTTGCTCCCGGATAAACATCCGCCCCCACTTCTACCGCAACCGGCATTTCGGGATTGGCGAGCCAGGCGTTTTTCCTGGTAAGGATGGAAAGGCGCGCGAATATATCTTCCGCTGTAACCGGGGCGGATGGCGACGGAACTTTATTTGCCTCGGGACGGTTCAGCAACTCCGCCAACGCCCGATGCAGATTTGGGCGCACCCTCTTCGGCAGAACCGAAATCAAGGTTACAAGCGTGGTAGAGGCTTGTTTCAACTCGGTCTTTCCAGGATTATCGGACAAGACGATATCCACCGCCTCCTCGGCATAAAGACCGCGAACATGTTTTTCTCCGGAGACGGGGAATGCCCCGCCGATCCGGTTCGCCGATGTCGTTCCCATCAATATGCCCATTTCGCCCGAAATGTGATTGTGTATGAAATCTTCGGAGAAATTGGCAAAGGGTTTGAAATACAAAAATCCCCATCCCAACGGTGCCGCCATATAACCGCCGCCGGATTTTACAAACTCTAGCACGCCGGTAACATCCTGCAGTTGCACATCGTTTGCGAGAACCACATCACAACCGGCGGCCTCATTCATGCCGGAGATGCGCTTGACATTTGAATAGCCGAGCTTCTTGAATGCGGACACGATCGCATTCGAGCGCAATACGGCGATTTGGGGCTGCTCATTGCCTTGCGCCATCCATCCGATCGCATTTTTGAGTAAAACCGCAGTGTCGCGAAGAATCGATCTGCCGTCAATGTACGAGGGATGGGCGAGAAATACCGAACGTCCCTTGCCATAAAATGCGGCGGCAGCCGCGGCGGCGGCTGTTCCGTTGGAGTTCCGGCAGTCGGCGAGAGGGAACGAATCATCCCCGGCAAGGATAAATCCCCCCGGCAATGCGCCGCCACCCACATCGATTGCCTTGACACCTGCCAACAGTTCCTTCCTGGCCGCGTCCTTTTCTTCCGGCGTTGCGGCATTTACGACACATGAAACCACCCACAACAACACCGACAATACCAAGCGCATTCGCATGAAATCACCTCGTATTCGACAAACTATCGCACAAACATGTATAATCCCGAGGAGGCGCGGCTCAAATATCCGTCGGAGGTCAGTTTGAGCGCGACCAGGGAACCGTCTTCCGCCTTGTATTTGATCCTTGAAAGCTGCGACTCGGAGAGCGCCACGGCATCCTGTCCGAAACGCACGGTTCTCCGTCCGAGCAATCCGCTGATTGTCAGAACGGCATCGTCGTTCCACGCAAAGCTGTCGGAAGCGTCGAATGCAATCGAGCCCCCTTTGCAGTCGATTTCGGCATTGCCCTCAAGCACCAATGCGCCGTATTCGCCGCTTGCACCTTGAGCGAGGCGTATCGCTCCGGCGTCGATCTTAAACACGCCGCTGGTCGCACAGCTTCCCGCAGCGGTCAGCTCGAGCGTGCCGGAACCGGTTTTCCAGAAGCCGCAATACTGACGGTTTGCGCTTTCGCACAATCCGGAATCGCTCTCGCTGATAACCGAGTTGAGCGTAAGGTCGGTCGCTTCGTCGCCAGTCACATCCGCGACGATGAACTTCGCACCGAGCGGTCTATTGCTGATTGCAGGCTTGTTTAAGCCGAGCACTAGAGATGCGGCGTTGAAGGAGCTGGGGACCGAGCCGCCGACATCGATGAATGACCAGCCGTAATTGTCCCGGTCGCCCATATAAGCGACCGACCCCGAATAGGTTGCACCGTCTCTCAAATACAGCTTGCAGACCAGCTGCTTTAATCCCGTCGTACTTTCTTCAATTTTTCCGCCGACCATGTAGATCGGCTTGGAGCGGCCCATACCCCAGTCTCTGGTATAACGCAACACGCCGTTGGTATGGACATTGATTGGAGCATAGCCGCTGTTGGGACCGTAGTTGTACAAGAAAGACTGCATCTCCAATTCGCCGCCCGGGAGGACGGTGGTGCCGGGAGCATCTTCAACTATAGGCAAAGCCGAGTATCCGTTGACGGCGACCTTGCCCTCAATGCGGAAATCGGTCCAGGTTCCGGCGTCGGAAGCGTCTATGGTGAGATTCTTCGCCTCCTTGCCGACCAGGAAATAGCCGGTTATGTTTCTCAATCCGGTTATTTTCTGAACGGCGGAACTTTCAAACACGACATTGCCTGCACCTTCCAATGTCTGCGAAAAGACGCCCTCGGTTCCGAGCGTCCCCGTTCCGGTAATCCTCAAAATAGTATTTTCGGTTACCGTAAGCTTCCCCGCCGTTGAAAGATTTCCTGAGATTTTGACTTCAGGGAACTGCGTGTCGATGGCATTGCTTTTATAGGTTATTTTGTAGATGGCGCAGGCATAGACACCGGCGGCATTCCAAGCGGATGCGTCGTCCTCGGCGCCGGTAACCAACGATTTGGCGGTATTGGGACGTTTGCCGGGTTCCACTTCGTCCATATCGACATCTGGAGTCCACCCGCCGTCGCCGGTTCCTCCGCACGCATATTCCGCATAGCCGTATACCCCATCGGCTTTTTCGGTCAGCACAAATTTGATTACCTGCCAGACCCCGCCATAGCTGCCGAAAGTCTTGAGTTTGGCCTGTCCGGTTATCTGGTTGCCGTTAACCTTGTAAAAATGGATACCGCTTCCGTCCGATCCGATATCGCACGAAATATCCTTGACGGTATAGCTGCCGCCGAACTTGCCTTTCATGTGAAATGTCAAATCGCTTATTTCTGAAATCTTCGCTCCCGGGAACATGAGTTTCTCTTCAAATTCGATCGGCTCGGCATAGACGAAGATTGACTTGTCGATATAGGAGCAATTCAGCGTCAACGCGCCCGATGCGGAGATATCGCTTGCAAATGAGACTATTTGTCCGTTTAAAATAACGGTGGCATTTGCGTCGGCGACAATGGTGCCGCCGGTGAAATTCACCGAGGTAGAACCACCCTCGGTGCCGATGGTCATTCCCGAGCAACGTTGCTCGCCGACTACGGTAATTTGCGCATCATTCAAAAAGATTGCGCGTTTGCCTGGAATCCAGCGGCTTTCAAGCGCTCCGCTCGTGTACCAGTTTGCCGATGTGCCGTCCCAATTGCCGGAATTCACCCCCCAAAGCAAATCTGAATCAGTTACCAGCCCCGAATCTATAGCGTTTTTGACATACTCGGGAACAACATTGTAACACGCCTTGATCGTAAGGTCGGATGAGACATTTGAGCAGTCTTGATCCCATCCCGAAAAGGCGACGCCGTTGTAGGTTTTGCCCGTCATATCCGGCGCCGTTGCCGACCCGCCGTCCACCACCGACTGCGTGTCAATCACACTGCCGTCGGCATCGACGAAGGTTACGGCATGCTTTTTGGCGTAGACCGCCACGATGGTTTCGTCTTTGACGATGAACGCGGTTTCCCCGCTCCATTCTTTAAAGACATACCCTTCCTTTACGGGCGGCTCGGGGAAATCGTCTGGAGACAGGCTTGATTCCGCCTCAACTTCGATCGTTCCCAACAGGGCGCCTTCTGTATCGACAAAAGATACGACACAGCTTCCGGTGTATTGCGCAAACACGGCACTGAGGTCACTGCAATACGTCGCGTACGTCTGCACGGTGGTTTCCGGAGACTCGAAATTGCCGGTACCGGCTTTTCCCGACCATGAGTCGGTCTGCAACTGTGCCATGCCGGTTGAGCCGACATGCCAAACGATCTGCCCATAGATATCAGCCCCCTCCTGGGTTAAGCGAAGCAGAAATCCGTTGCCGATGCCTTTATAGCTGCCATAAGAGTTGAGACCGTGGAATTCGACGGTTGCAACGGAACCATCGTTTTGAAACAAATAAAACCCGCTGTTTGAGAAGTACCCGGCATTGCTCAATGGTGCATCGCCGGTTTTGTAAAGGCGATTGTCGGTAATACCTCCAAACTTTTGAAAGCAATTCGCCTCCAGATACTGAAGAGAAGAGAGTCTGCAATTTGAAAAATAAAGAGTCTTTTCAAGCGAGCAGGGATTTTCTGCCGAAACAGTTTTCATCGTGATTTCTACCGCGGACGCAAACCCAACCATAAGGCAGAAAGCTAATCCCATCAGAACCTTTTTTATCATAACGCCTCCTTAAATTCAACCACCCCAAACAACAAAAACTATTCAATATCTTATCATCCTGATATCTAGCAGTCAATTAAGATTCATTGATACCCCCTTCCGCCTCGTACCTCTCCGCAAGATTGATTTCCACAAAAAAGAGAGACGGATCAATAATCCGTCTCTCTTCAGAATGTATGAAATAAAACTATCCGCGTCAGACAGGCAATCAGGAAAGATTGCCCACCACCGCTTTGATGCGACGCACGCCTGCCGAAGAGCTTTGCTCCTTGAGAATCTTAAAGCTGCCCAGTTCCTTGGTATTGGCGACATGAGGACCACCGCATATCTCCTTGGAAACATCACCGATGGAGTACATCGACACCTGCTCGCCGTATTTGGCGGAGAACAGCGCCATCGCTCCTTCAGCCTTGGCTTCCTCGACCGTGGTCATCTTTTTGCAAACATCAATACCCTGCTCAATCCATTCATTGACCAGCTTCTCAACCTCTGCAATCTGCTCCGGGGTCATCTTGTCCGCCCAAGTAAAATCAAAGCGGAGTCGCTCCGGTGTGATGTTCGATCCCTTTTGATTTGCGGTCGGCCCCAGAACACGATGGAGCGCAGCATGGAGTAAATGGGTCGCCGTATGCATCCTGGTCACCACTTCCGAGTTATCCTGCAAACCAGCCTTGAACGCACCCGCCGACGTTGTGCGCGAAAGCTCCTGGTGCTTGCGATTTGCCTCTTCAAAGCCCTCTTTATCCACTTCCAGCCCCTGCTCTGCGGCAAGTTCCAAGGTCATCTCAAAAGGAAAGCCGAAGGTATCGTACAACTTGAACGCCGTCTTGCCGCTGATGCGGCTCTGCCCGTGAGCTTTAAGCTGTTCCGCAACTTTGGCAAACATCGCCGCCCCCTTGTCCAGAGTTTGGTTGAAACGGGACTCCTCGGCGCTCAAATCCTTGATACACTCATCAAGCTTGCTCTCCAATTCCGGATATACATTGCGGTATTTGGCGCTGATTACCTTGGCCAATTCCGCGGTAAAGCCCGGTGCAATACCCAAAAAGCGCGAGAAGCGAACCGCGCGGCGAATCAAGCGACGAAGCACATAATTCGCTCCGATGTTTCCAGGTTTCACACCGCCCTTGGGATCGCAGAGGATAAAGGTCGCCGTGCGCATGTGATCGGCGATAATGCGCTTTGCCCGAAGCGCCAGTTCTCCATCGGCGGGAGCCGTGGTCGAAAGCTCGTTGATTTTCTCCATAATCGGCGAGAAAATCTCTGTATCGTATACGGTAGGCACTCCCGTCATCATGCAAACCGTGCGCTCAACACCCATTCCGGTGTCGACATTCTTCTGCGAAAGCGGCTCAAATTTTCCATCAGCCGTTTTATTGTACTGCATGAAGACATTGTTCCAGATTTCAATATACTTGCCGCAGTGGCAGCCGGGGCGGCAGGAATCGGAACACTTCTCTTTCCCGGTATCGATAAACATCTCGGTATCCGGGCCGCAAGGTCCGGTTTCACCGGCGGGACCCCACCAGTTATCCTCGCGCGGCAACGCAAAAATGCGCTCCTCGGGAATTCCGTGCGACTTCCAAATTTCAATCGCCTCGTCATCGCGGGGGATGCCGTCTTCACCGGCAAAAACGGATACATTGATCTGCTCGGGATTGAAACCGAGGTGCTCGGTCAAAAATTCATACGACCAGGCGATCGCCTCTTTCTTGAAATAGTCCCCCAGCGACCAGTTGCCCAACATTTCAAAAAAAGTAAGGTGCGCCGCGTCACCCACCGCATCGATATCTCCGGTGCGAACGCACTTTTGCACATCTGTCAGGCGCGTACCGGCGGGATGCTTCTGCCCCAGAAGATAAGGGACGAGCGGATGCATGCCTGCAGTGGTAAACAAAACCGTCGGATCGTTATCGGGAATGACCGACGCTCCGGATATTACCGCATGCCCCTTGGAACGAAAAAACTCAAGATATTTGGTACGCAATTCATCGGCGGTGATTTTCATGACTGACCTCTGGTTTAAAAAAAAGACCGGTCTTGATCTAAGACCGGTCAAGTACAGCGAATGACGGGAACTTACCAGGCGTAATGAGCAAACGCCTTGTTCGCCTGTGCCATTTTATGGGTGTCATCGCGCTTCTTGATGACATTGCCCTGACCGGCAAATGCATCAAGAATCTCCTGCGCAACCGCCTTGGGCATCGGAGTGCCGCGACGGGCGCCGGCGTACTGGCTCATCCAGCGCAGGGCGAGCGAAAGCTGACGGGGTTCGCTGATAGGAACCGGTACCGGGTAGGTGGTACCACCGACACGGCGGGACTTGACTTCAACTTTCGGCTTCATATTGGCGATAGCCGTATCAAGAATCTCCAACGGATCCTGATCGGCTTTAGCCTGACGAAGTTCCTCAATGGCTCCGTACACAATACGTTCCGCCGTAGACTTCTTGCCGTCGCGCATCAGGGCGTGAACCACGCGCGCTACAAGCTCGCTGTTGAACTTGGGATCGACCGGTGCGATCCGCTTCACCGCTTTACGTCTTCTTGCCATTATTTAGCTTCCTTCTTTTCGCGCTTCATACCGTACTTGGAACGGCTGCGGTTGCGGCCCGCCACACCAAGGCTGTCAAGGCAACCACGAACGATGTGGTAACGGACACCAGGCAAATCCTTTACACGACCGCCACGAACGAGCACAACACTGTGCTCCTGAAGATTGTGGCCTTCGCCCGGAATGTAAGCGGTCACTTCGTATCCAGTCGTCAAACGGACACGGGCGACTTTACGCAAAGCCGAGTTCGGCTTTTTGGGCGTCTGGGTCTTCACTACAAGACACACGCCACGGCGCTGAGGGCATCCCTTCAACGCGGGTGACTTACTTTTTTTCTGCAAGGGTTTACGACCCTTGCGGACCAACTGATTGATTGTCGGCATTGATTTTTCTTCCTTCCATTCGCTGCTAAAGAAACGCAAATATAACAGTTTTCCCCAATGCTAGCAAGCATAAAATGAGATTTTTCACATTTACCCCCCCTCGCGCGAACGCCAATTTTCATTTCGGCATTCGCAGCGGTCATGATGCAAAGCAGGCGGGACGGTTATTTGATTCCCGCCCAATCATCAATTCCTTTCATAACGCCTTCGGCAAAAGCCTCCTGGCGCTTCTTGTCCAGTATCGCCAACTCGCCGGAGGGAGATGTGATAAAATCAAACTCAATAAGGCATGACGGTATTGCCGGGTTGCGGCAGACGGCAAAACTTCTGCGACGCACGCCGCCGTCTGGAATGCCGGACAATGGCGCCACGCGCCGCTGAATGCAACTTGCCAAAGGTTCGCCGCGTTCGTTGCTACAATAGGTTGCGATATTTCTGGCAACATCCGGATTGCCCGAAATGCCAGTGGCATTATGATGAATCGATATGAATGCGGACGCCTTGTGCTTATACGCATAGCGTGCGCGGTCGTAAAGTCCGACGAAAACATCCTTGTTGCGCGTCATCAGCGTGCGATAGCCCGCCTCCTTCAGTTTTTTTTCGATTTGACGCGCTTGCGAAAGGTTGACCTCTTTCTCGGTTGTGCGGCAGGGTCCGATCGCTCCGGAATCGCTCCCCCCGTGTCCGGCATCGATAACCACCAAAACATCCGAACGCCTGCTCCCGGGGGGCGGCTTGGAGGGAAAACCTTTGGTGAGATCGGGTATGGGCAAATTAGGGTTGAACTTCACGCGTTTAGCCGGACGCAAAAATTTGCTAGGGACAAAACCTGTGCGTCCCGCGAAAACGGTTCTCGTATAGGCACCGGAAAAACCGTTGGAACCGAATTTGAACGAAGGCGTCAGATATCCGATGGTATTTCCGCCAGGCGAATCGAAAACGCGCACCTCGAAGAGCCCTGCGGCAACCTCCACGCCCTCCCATTCGCTTTTTGCCGTAATTGAGCCCGCCGAAACATCGGTCAGCCCCTCTGACCAGAACAATACCGGCACCTGCACGGCGTTGCCGTTGAATTTGACACTGGCCTCATACCTGCCGGGCGTTGAGGCCGATTCCTTCATCAAAATATCACGCTCGCCAACCATTGCTCGAACCACTCTACCTGTCGGCGCCGTGCAGCAAAGCGACACCTTCTCCCCCAGCGTCACTCCGACTCCGCTCAGCGGTGAAACCGGAATTATCGCCGCCCGTCGATGCGCGGCGGGGGCGGAGGCGACACTAAAGCAGTGAACCTGCTTTTTACCTCCAACGGTAAACTCGAGTATGTTTTTGCCGGGCTTAACGGGCTGCATGAAGAGAAACGCTCCCGACTTATGCAGCTCAATCTTTCGTCCATTGCAGATCAACGGCTTCCCAGATATCTTTGCAGAACCGATCACATGGCATTTTTCGACATATGGCAATTTCGCATTTCTGGCGGGGAATACCACATCCACGGCGGCGGATGTTAACAATGGAAGCAACAGGGCTAATATGAAAATCCTAACATTCATTTTAATCGGCCAGATATCGGCAATAGGCAAGCCAGATGCACCAGTTTATCGCAAGGGAATACAAATTCGCGGCAAAGTCATCCGCCACGATGCCGAATCCCGCCGGAAGGCGCTGCAGTCTGTTGGCCGGATGCGGCTTGACGATATCAACAATGCGCACCACCACAAAACAGACCGGCAGCAGCCACCAAGTTTCCAACAACGGCAACCCGATCACCGCCAATGGAAACAGCATCCATTCGTCCGCGGAGATCCTTCCGTCATCCTTCTTTGCAAGAATGTTTTCGGCGACGGTGCAGATCGGGATTGCCATCAAAGCCAGACCGACAGCGAAAATCACCTGCAGGGGAATAGGCATAGTCACCGTCCACAAGGACAGCAGTACACCGGGGAGAGACCCGAATGTCCCAGGCGCGAAGGGGGCGATCATCCCGATTCCGCACCCGGTGGCTATCCACAGCACAAATTTCTCAAAACTTGTTTTTGCAAGGCTGTTCATCGCGTCCGTCCCTAAAAAGCGATGTGAGTGTCTGGAAGTTCACGCCTGAGCCGCGCGCGTTCTTCCGCAGACAATCTGCAACGCACTAGAGATAGCACCTGGAGATTTTTCCACCCTTTGAGATTGTCGGGAAGTTTTGTAATTCCGGTACGGTCGAAATTCAACTGCCGGAGTTTTGGCAAACGCGTGAGCCACTCCGGGACAGAGAGCAAGGGATTGTCCGACATGTCCAAATCCTCCAGCGACTGCAGATTGCCAAGACAGGCCGGAAGCTCGGAAAAACGGTTCCCCTTCAAATAGAGGCGTTGAAGTTTTTGCAACGAAGAAATGCTGGCGGGAAGCGAGGAAAGCCGATTCGCATTAAGCCGCAACCAACGCAGCTCGGGCATGGCGGCGAAACAATCCGGCAGCACCTCGATCTTGTTGCGGTCTAGATTGAGATAGCCAAGCGCCTTAAAGGAGGAAATATCCTGCGGCACATTGACGACACTGTTGTCCGCCCAGTAGAGTGTTTTCAGATTTTTCATTGAAAAAAGCTCGATCGGCATATCCGCCAGACCGCATTCGGAGCAATCCAACAATCTCAGATTATTCAGCGCGGAAAAACAGCCAAATCCTGCGATTCCGGGATTGCCACGAAGGTGCAGCTCCTCCAGCTTCCGACAGTTGGCAAGCTGCGATGGAATCAGCTTCAATCCGCCGTAGCGCAAAACCACCGATTCGACCGTATCGGACATCCTGCTGACGTCCGCCACCGAAGTGGCGGTCACCAAACGGCGCGGAGCCTCCCGATTCTGAAAACAGCCACAGAGTCCTATCAGGGTCAAAACTATCAGAAAACGCTCAATCATCTTTACCTCGTTATAAATCATCTTCAACATTCATCGGCTTGGCCACTATCGTGCCGTCGGCTTTGGCGAGCTGCTCAATCTTACGCTCCACTTCCTGAAGCCTGCCATTGCAAAACTGTACCAGGCGCTGCCCCTCCTCAAATGAACGAAGCATTGAATCCAGATCGGTTTTCCCGTCTTCCATCTCCTGGACTATGGCCTCAAGCCTCGCAAGCGCCGTTTCGAAGGTCATTTTTTTATTATCTTTTTCGCCCCCCATGCTATTTCCCCTCTTCGTTTTTCGGAGCTGACAAAATCGCGCCGGTGAAAATAACCCTTTTGTAGATCAGGCACAGCGACCAAGCACCGCTCTCGTCATAGTGCGTTCTGACATTGCCAATAATCGGCGCCTTCATTTCCTCAGCCACCTTGGCAAGTATCCTCATATTGCCGTCCACGGTCACCGTGTCGGTGAACAGTTTGAAATCATTCTCGTTCGGTTCTTCCGGATTTCCGCAGATCAGCGGGAGAACGCCAAAAAGATAATAACCGTAGTTTTCGACCGCGACCGAAGCCACCGGTCTGTTGTTGCCGTCAACATACAGCCCTCCGAACTCGCTGCAGCGTTGGACCGTTGCACATCCGAAGCAGAGCGACATAAAAAGCGCCAACAGTAAAGCCGATATCCTCATTTTCCCTCAACTTTCTCTGTCCGCTTTTTCTTCTCGGGCTTGATCAATACCGCGGAAATCTGCACCTCTTTATACCAGACCAGCCCAAGGGTGTTGCCCAAATACGGGATCATTGAAAAGAAGCAGGTGGATTTGGCGTACGGCTGCATCGATACGATATTGCACTTAGTCGGCTTTACGGTGTCAATCAGTAGCTTTTGAGTCGCATCGAGCGTAACGTCGTCGCGGAACATGGAGAACGCCACCGTGGAATCGGATCTGGCGTTCCCGCAAAAAACTGGGATGCAGTTGAAAAGATAGTACCCGTAATTGGAGACAACTATCTGCTCTTCGACATTGCCCTCGCCCCCGGAAATCCTGAATTTATCGAGAGTGTGCCGATCGGACTCGTCAATGACGACGCATCCGGCCCCTGCAAGCAGAAGGACGGATGCGAAAAGATTCAGCCTTAGGAAATCAATAACTCTTACCATTATAGATCAATTTCCACCTTGACATCATCATTGTCAGACGAAGACACCTCCTGTACAACCTCTTCGGCAACTGCCGATTTGCTGGTGGTCGGGAGGTAACGGTAATACACCATCAGCTGCAAAGCAGTAAGACAGGTATCCATAACCGGACGATCTGAGTGTCCATCTGAATTTTCCCAGTGCCCGATATCGCGCATCTTGCCGTTGGCGTCCTCAATGGCCGCTTTTTCAATTATCTGCGACTTGATGTACGCCGGCTTCATCACCTTGTTCCACTTGGTCCACGTTTTACCGCCCTCGTGGAACATGCACTGCGTGGCATAGTAGAAATAATACTGCGGACTATTGCCGAGATTGTACTCGCTCCAGCCTCTCGATTTGTACAGCGCGTTCGCCGTAGCCTTTTCGCTGTTCTGCACGAAGAACGGCTTCCACTCGGACATGGGACCGCTCATGGTCTTGCGGACCGCAGAATCGTTATAGGCACCGAGCAACATCATACTCAAGGCACCGACAGAGGAAAGACCGCTGGTGGAGCTCGGACCGCAATAACCAAATCCGCCGTTTGCATGGCTATTGGATTTGAAGCCCTTGATGGCTAGCTTGGTGGCCTTGTCAAGACCTTCAACATCGATCTTCGACAGTTTGGCCGCTTTGAGCGCCTGAGCACACCATCCCATGTAGGAGGTATCGTCGCGGTATTTGCCGTTCGCCCCCGGTTTGGGGTCGACATTGTACGTCCATCCGCCGGTGGGGTGCTGTCCTCTGATGATTGGCTCAAGGGCCTTGCGTGCGGCCTCTTTTACATTGGGGTTCATCGTCATGCCGTACGCTTCCGATAGCGCATAGGCGGCGATAGGCAATGCATATTCGTGGCCGTCCATTCCGTTGAACTTACCGTCGGATCGCTGTTTGCCGATCAAATACTCGAGCGCTTTCTGCACCGTGTTGCCGAATTCTTTGTCCCCGGGTTTTTCACCATGGGCAAGGAAGGTCAAAATGCCCAACGCGGTCATGGCAATCCCGTTGTTCCCCCACGATCCGTCGGAGCGCTGTTTCTTTTTCAGCCAGCGCAGTGCGCGCAACACCGCAGCTTCCGTGGCAGCATCGCCGCCGTAACGCGACAGTTGCGCACCGCGAGAACCCGTGTTGCGGGTCGAACCATAGATGTTTTTCAGGATTACCGGCGATTTGACCAGCGAAACCGCATCAATCGGCGCCTGCTGCATCGTAACCGGCTGGTTCGGCTCGGCGGGAGCGGCGGTATCAACCTGGACATTGGGAGTATCCATTGGAATATCGGTGTCCATCTCTTGAATTTCCTGCTCTTCCGGAGGTTCGGGAGGCTCGACTTTTTCAAGGTCCTTGATCACTTCAGCTTCCATGACCTGCGTTTCGATGACGCGATCGTTCTTTTCGGTTGTTACCGAAATCAACGCCAAAATCAGCACGGCCAACGCCGGAAGGATAATTGCGGTTGCCGGCGCGCTCAAGCGCTGCAACTCGATCATCGCTTCCTTGTACTCCTTGCTGTCACGCGGCTTGCTCAAACCATCCTTCATAATCTTCAGACGCTGAAGGAAGGATTTCCCTTCGAACATCTTCTCGATTTCCTTCAGACGTTCTCCGGTGGCCGCGGTGTCGTTCAATTGTTCTTCAAATTCGGACATGACTACCTGCCTGATTGCTACATGCTGAAAATACTCAAACTGGTCATGCCGTGCTTGTAACAGATGTCCAGTACATCAACGAGAAACCCGTGGGGGGAATCCTTCGTGCATTTTATCACAATCATCGCCTTCTTGCTGTATGAAGACACGCTCTTGATACGTGCGTCAAGACTGTCCTTGGACACGTATGCCCCGTTGAAGATAAAGCCCTGACGCCCTACTTCAACGGAAATCGGCGGATCCTGATTCAGCGTTTCAGCCTGATTGGGATTAGGAGAAGGACGCGCCGCAGTAAGCTTGGCGAAAATGTCCTCCTGTTTCAATGTCACCACGAAAAAGATAAGAAGCTGGAACACGACGTCAATCATCGGCGTCATGGACAACTCCACTTTTTCCTGTTGAATGCCTTTGCGCTTATAAGCCATTGCTATTCTCCTACTTCGATGCCTTCTTCTCTTGAATAGCCACGAAGCTCAGCTTCCACAGACCGGCGTAGGTGCATACATCCATCACGCGCTTGACGAACTGGTGCTTTGCGCGCTTGTCTGCGCGAATCAGCACCGGGAATTCGTTGCCGTGCCGATTGACACGGGAGCGGACAATGTTCAGAAGTTGCGGTTCGGTCATGCGGGCATTATGGATGGAGATGTTCCCCCAACGATCGACTTCAATTTCAAGAGTGGTGGGAGGCAAGTTGTCCTGCGTGAGCGTCTCGCCGTTCTTTCCCTCTTCCAAAATGATGTCGGGGTTAACATCGCTCGTCATCTTTAATGTTACAACGAAGAAGATAATCAATTGGAACACGACGTCGATCATCGGCGTCATGTCCATTGCGCATTCTTCACTCTTTGGTTTGCCCATGAGTCACCACCTTACTACTCTTGGACGACTTCGACGTTACGCAAATCCTTGATCAATTCCATCGTCATCGCCTGCATGCGAAGAATCAAACGGCTGGCGACATTGCGCAGGCCGTAGAAGAAGGCAACTGCGGGAATTGCGACGGTCAAACCGCCTGCGGTCGTCCACAACGCCTGGGAAATCGCCAATGCCAAGGCACCGACGTCAGGCGCACCGGTAGCCAAGGTTTCGAAGCACATAATCATACCTTGCACCGTACCGAGCAGGCCCAACATAGGAGCGAGGTTCGAGCAAACAGAAATCCAGTTGAGGCTCTGCATGATGCGCTCGGTTTCAAGGTCGGCGGCAGCTCCGATTGAATCCTGAATAATATCAAAACCCTCTTCGACGTGCGAGAAGCCGGCAGTGAGGATGTTAGCCAACGGACCGGGTTCAGACTGGCAGACATTCAAAGCCTTGACCACATCGCCCTCTTCCATCGCAAGACGTACGTCGTTGACCAGACGGGGAGGCATGATCTTGTTCGGCTTCAGCGTAACGTAGTTGTCGACGATGAAGTATGCGGCAAAACCACCGCAGACGAAGAGTGCGGTCCACAGCACAACGCCCAACCAGCCCGAACCGAAAATAACCGCCAAAAAGCCGGTTTGACCCTTGGCTGACTGAGCTTCCTTATCGACCTGCTCCAGCGAAACTTCAGGAGCCGGAGCAGCCTTATTAGCCTCCTGCGAAAAAGCCGTCGCACCGACGAACAAACCTGCGGACAACAATCCCAACATCATCAAACGTTTCATTTTTTACCTCTTCGATTCTTTTTTTTGTTTGTTAACAATTCCTTTGACTTCTTCCACCCGGAAGAAGCAAAACTACTTCACGGAACGAGCCAATTGACGGAAAGTTTCGGCACGAGAAGTCTGGCCAATCTTTTCAAAACATCCGGCGGCCTTTTCGCAGGCCTCGGGTTGGGCGTCCTTGACATCACGATAAAGCGTGGCAACACGCAGATAGCCGTCGATGAGCGCCTTTTTGTGCGCTTCAGCGGTCTGCCCCTCCTTGAGGATCAGGTCGCCGCGGCGGATAAGCGCAAACGCGCTGGAGCGGCGGTCGCCGCTCTTGATCGCCCTGCCCATCAGCTCTTCGGCTTTGGCGGCGCGATCGGTTGCGATAAGCGCGCTCCAATAGGTGGGAGCCATCTCACCGCAGAATGCCGCCTCCGGCTTGTGGGAAATAACGCTCTCGCAAACTTTGCGAGCTTCAGCGGCATCGCGCGCGGCAAGGTGCGCTTCAGCCAAATAGCGGGTTGCAACTTCATCCCATTTCAAACGGGTGTAACCCTGAATCACCTTCTTCAGGGCGGGAATGGCGGCAGCGGCCGCACCGCTCTTGACCTGGGAGATTGCGCTCTTCAACGCCGCCGGTTCAGGAATAATCAAATCACGGATTTTATCCGGTGTCATTTCCAAAGCAACCGATCCGCCGCTGCGCACAACCTCATAAGCCTCAGAAGTCTGTTTCCAGCGGATTGTTCCGTCAATTTTCTGACCGTCGGCGGTAATCAGAACACCCTTCACCTGCGCCGTTGCAGCACCTGCGATCAAAGTCGCAATCAACATGCCAAGCATAGTTTTCATCATCATTCTCCTTGAAATCTCTTTTATTTTTTATTCTTGTTCAAATCCAATTCGGTCTTGGCCTGATTGCGGAACGTGGTAATTTCCGTCACCCAGCGGCCTTTCGGGAACAGCTTGAGATACAAATCGCAGTCGGCGATGGCATCCTCATAGTGTCCGTGCTCAATCAGCAACGGCACGCACTTGTAGCACAAATCCTCAATAACCGGCGCAATCGCCTCGTCGGAGGTATCCATGCTCATCAGCATGCCGGACTGCATATTGGCCAGCACCTTGCCGCGCGTCTCGGCGACCGTCTCCTTGGTGCCGAACTTTCTTTCGGCATCCAACTGGCGGAGCACTACCTCGGCGGAGAGCAGACGCAGTCTGGCATCGTCCAAACGCTGAGCCGGAGTCCACTTGGACTGAGGAATCGGCTGGTTGCGGATATCGCGCGGGCGTTTGTAGGCGCGAACCTTCTTGATGGCATCGACCGCCGCATTGAACAGGCTTATACGAGCGCTCTCGTTCTTTTCATTCTTCGCTTCGCTGGATGCGATGTCCACCAACAGCATGTTCGCGTCAACGAACTGCTGCAGCTTGGAAAGATTCTTGTCAGCGATGAACTCATCGACGATGCGGTGCGCCTCCGCACTGCGCTTGAGCTGCTGCAGGCACTTGGCCTTGCCGATGAGGCAGATTGCTTTGTGGCCGATGTCCTTGCTCATCTCAAGCACCTTGTCATAGGCCTGAAGCGCAAGTTCAAACTCGCGCGCACCCTCGAGGGCGATTGCGGCGTTGAGGAATTGACCTGCGGTGTACTTGCCGCCGGCCGATAGCATCTGGCGATATTTGGCGACACCCTCGCCTTTCAGTCCCATCTCGATAAGAGCGGCGGCAAGCATCGGCACAGAGTTCTTCGCCTGCTCGCTGTTGGGATACTCTTTAGCAAGCTTGTCGAGCGCTTCCTGAGCGTTCTTCATATCCTCGTTGATGGTGTACAGCGTTCCGATGCGTAATTGGGCGAGCGGAGCCGACTTGCTCTTGGGGAATTCGGCGACGAACTTCTCAAAGGCCTTAATCGCCCCAAGGCGAAGTTTCTTCTTGGTTTCGGCATTGTCGCTTTGCAACATCGTCAAGCTCAAGGCATAAAGCAGCGCAGAGTTTTCTTTGATTTCGCTGTTGACCTTGCGCTCGGCGGAATTGAGCTGATAGGCGTCGGGATTCTGAAGAAGCCTGCTTACGCCTGCAAAATTCTTGGCCGCCTGGGCGATGTATTTCGAACCCTCTTTAATCCAATCCGCCTTCTGCTCCGCGGTTGCGCTTTCGTTGGTTTCACCGTTGCGGATCAGGGAGACGCCGTATTCGCGAATCTGCGATGCCAGTCGATATTGACCGGTTATCAACATGTGCCCGGGGGAATCCTTGGCGGCGAGCTTGCTTACATACGTCTGCAGCGCCGCGATGCTGTTGGTGGTCTCGCCCATTTTGGCATAGCACTGCGAAACCCGGCTGAGCGCATCGTAGTAGTATGGCGAGTTGGTGTAGGAAGTCGCGATCGATTTGTAGTAACCAAGTGCGGTTGGATAATTTTCGCTGTTGTACGCCGTTTGCGCAAACGACATCATCAATTGGGCCGCAGCATAGTGGTTGGGATAGTCGCGGAAGAACAGCTCGTAGGTTTCGAGACGCTTGGCCTTGAGCTTCATTTCGCCATAGTGCTCACCGATGCGGCGCAACTGGTCGCCGGCACTTCTCATCATATCCGGTTTTTCGCTGAAGCGTTCCGATATGTGCCCGACTACGGTATCTGCCGAAAGCTGCAAGAACTCCTTCTCTTCCGGTGTGATGTTTCCGCCGTAGGATTCGTCAATATAGCAAATGGCGAGATTTCCCAGCGCGTCCACCGATTCCGGTACTTCCGGGAATCGGGAAAGAGCCTCTTCGTACTTGACAATCGCCTCTTTGTACTGGTTCTGACTGAATGCCAACTGCGCATTGGCGAACTGCATCTGGCGAACCTTGGCCATCTGGTCGCTGGTCACGCTCTGGCGGATTTTCGTATTGAAACGATCCTGAATGAAGGCGCGCAGCTTTTCGGCGCGCTGTCCGCACTCACCGGCCCACTGGGACTCGGGATAGCGAATGAAAACATTGAGAAAGTGGTTGTATGCACCATTTCCCTTGCGTTTTTTCGTCTGCGGATTGCGGGAACCCAGAAGCAGATCAAGAATCTTGGCGTTGTTGGCCTCGCCGCCGTCGGCAAGCTTCATCGCTTCCTTCTCTTTGATCGCGCCCAACAGGAAGCGGCACTGCGGCATCGGGCTCATGCGGAGCATTCCGTAAGTCCCGTCGGGATCCTGCTCGCGCAGTGAATCGTGAATGGTTTTCAGCTGCGTCATGTAGGTTTCAACCAGCTCGTCGGCCTCCTGCGACTTGCCCTGCAACATTAAAATGTGCGCTTTGAAAACCACCGCCTTGCCGAACCAGAGGTCCTGCTTCCACAACAACTTGTCTGCGACCTTGTCTGCCTTCATGAGTAGCGCGTTTTTGGCGGAAACATTCTTTTCCAACGGGGCCAGCTTGAGCATGAGCTCGGCCTTTTCGGCAAGAATGCGGCGGGCGAGCTCTTCGTCAAGTTTTACCGCGGAAAGCAGATTGTACGCCTCGAGCGCATCCTTGTCGCGACCGATGTAAAGCAGCATCTGGGCGTACTTGTATGCCGAATCGCGATAGAAAGAGGCCAGCGCAGGAGTTGGGCGGGCATTTGCGGCAAAGAAGCGCTTGTACAGCTTTTCCGCCTCTTCGTGCTTACCGAAAGAGAAGTACGTATCGGCTTTCGCCAGCGTCATCGCCCAGTATTCCGCACCTCTCTTGTCGGGGATGGCATCGATTATTTTCTGAACTTCGTCAAACTTGCCCAGGCTGAGCAGTCCCTGAATCTCCGCCACCTTCAACTTCGGGGCCGCATCGGGGAACTTTTTCTTTACCTGGTCGATAACGATATCGGCCAAATCAGGCATCCTCATTTCCTGAAGGGCACGGATATAATCCAGCTCATCTTGCAGCAATTGGTCGGGCGAGTCCTGTGCCGTGGCATTTGTCGCCGAAACAGCGCTCAAACCTAATGCCAGCACTCCGCAAAAAAGATATGAAGGCTTCTTTATCATAATGAAGATATTGTATCGTAATTCCACGAACCACGCAAGACGATAAAAAACAAAAAAGCTCCCGCCGGCAACGCGGCGGAAGCTTCCGAATCCAATGGGAAAACTACACAATGCCCTGCTCGAGCATTGCGGTGGCAACCTTCATGAAGCCGGCAATGTTCGCACCCATCACATAGTTGCCCTTGTTGCCGAATTCCTCTGCGGAATTCCAGCAGGCGTCGTGAATTGCGACCATGATGCTCTGAAGCTTGTTGTCAACCTCTTCGCTGCTCCAGCTGTAGCGCATCGAATTCTGGCTCATTTCCAGACCGGAGGTGGCGACACCGCCGGCGTTGGAGGCCTTGCCCGGCGAATACATGATTTTCGCCTTCAGGAAAAGCTCGACCGCCTCTGGGGTACTGGGCATATTCGCGCCTTCGCCGACCAGCGTAACGCCGTTCTTCAGCAGCGCCTTGGCGTCGTCGCCGTTGAGTTCGTTCTGCGTGGCACAGGGGAATGCGCAATCGCACTTGACGCCCCACGGACGCTTCTTGGCGTAGTATTTCGCGTTCTTGAACTTGGCGGCGACCTCCTTGATGCGTCCGCGCTTGACGTTCTTCAGCTCCATGATCCACGCCAGCATCTCCTTGGTGATGCCGTCCTTGACGTAGATGAAGCCGTCGGAGTCGGACATCGTCACCGGCTTGGCGCCGAGCACGATCAGCTTTTGGGTCAAGTACTGCGCGACATTGCCCGAACCGGAAACGGCACACACCTTACCCTCGAAGCTTTCTTTGCGCTTCTTAAGCATTTCCTGGGCGAAGTAGACGCAACCGTAACCGGTGGCCTCTGGACGGATCAGCGAACCGCCCCAGCAGCGTCCCTTGCCGGTCAACACGCCGGTAAAGTTGTTGACGATGCGCTTGTACTGACCGAAAAGGAATCCGATTTCACGCGCGCCGACCCCTTGATCGCCGGCGGGGACGTCGGTATCGGGGCCGATGTGGCGATAAAGCTCGGTCATAAAGCACTGACAGAAGCGCATCACTTCCGAATCGCTCTTCCCTTTGGGATCGAAATCGGAACCGCCTTTGCCGCCACCCATCGGAAGCGTGGTCAACGAGTTCTTGAACGTTTGTTCAAAACCCAGGAACTTGAGCATTCCCAACGTCACATTCGAGCGGAAACGCAAACCACCTTTATAGGGACCGATTGCGGAATTGAACTGGACGCGGAAACCGCGATTCACGCGGCAAACGCCATTATCGTCCATCCAAGGCACGCGGAAAACGATGCAGCGTTCCGGCTCGACAATTCGCTCAAGAATGCGGGCCTTTTCGAACTGCGGACGTTTTTTCAAAACCGGTCCGAGCGAGGTAAGGACCTCCTCAACCGCCTGCAAATATTCCGGCTCATGCGCATCGCGCTGACGGACTGCATCATATACCGATTCAATGTAACCCATTTTATTCTACCTTTCTTTGTCATTACCTGCGGCCAAGTGCCGCACGGTACTTTGTAATAAGGAGATTCGTTGAGGAATCGTGTCTCAAATCGGGATGATTGGCACTGGTCAGCTCCGCCAGCACCTTGTTGGCGAGCACCTTGCCCAGCTGCACGCCCCATTGATCGAACGAGAAGATGTTCCAGATGATGCCCTGCACGAACACCTTGTGTTCATAAAGCGCAATCAGTGCACCGAAGGTCGATGGCGTCAGCTCCTCGGCCAGAAGCGTGTTGGTCGGACGATTGCCGGTGAACACCTTGTGTGGCACGAGCATTTCGGGAACGCCTTCCTGGCGGCACTCTTCGGCGGTCTTGCCGAATGCGAGCGCTTCGGTCTGCGCAAAGAAGTTGGCCATCAGTTTGTCGTGCTGGTCGGCGCACGGATTGTGCGTCTTGCAAAAGCCTATGAAATCCGCCGGTACCAGTTTTGTTCCCTGATGAATCAGCTGATAGAAAGCGTGCTGGCCGTTGGTGCCGGCCTCGCCCCAGAGAATGGGGCCGGTCTGCCAGGCCACCGGGTCGCCGTCACGGGTGACCGATTTGCCGTTGCTCTCCATGTCAAGCTGCTGCAGATATGCCGGAAGCCTCGCCAAATACTGGTCGTAGGGAAGCACGGCGTAGGTCTGAGCACCCAAACCGTCATTGTACAAAATACCGAGCAGCGCCATGATTACCGGCATGTTGCGCCCGTACGAGGCGGTCCGGAAATGGCGATCCATCTTATAGTAGCCCTTGAGCATCTTGCGGAAATTCGTGCGGCCGATCGAAATCATCAGCGGCAGACCGACCGCTGAGGGAAGCGAGTAGCGCCCGCCGACCCAATCCCAGAAGCCGAACATGTTCGCCGTGTCAATTCCAAATTCCTTGACCTTCTCGGCGTTGGTCGACACCGCCACGAAATGCTTTGATACCGCACTTTCGCCCAGATGGCCGACCAGCCAGGCCCGCGCCGCATTGGCGTTTGCCATGGTCTCTTGGGTGGTGAAGGTTTTCGACGCCACGATGAACAAAGTCTGGTCGGCTTTGATTTCGCGCAGTGTTTCGGCCAAGTGGGTGGAGTCCACATTGGAAACAAAATGCATGTGTATGCTGCGCTTGGAAAACGCCTTGAGCGCCATGGTCGCCATGCACGGACCGAGGTCGGAGCCGCCGATGCCGATATTGACCACGTAGCGGATTTTCTTGCCGGTGGCGCCGAGCCACTTGCCCTTGCGGACCGCATCGGAGAACTCGCCCATTTTTTCAAGCACTGCGGCGATATCCGGCATGACATCGGAGCCATCGACCAAGATCTTTTCTCCCGAGAAACTGCGCAGGGCAGTGTGCAGAACCGCGCGGTTCTCAGTGGCGTTTATTTTTTCGCCGGTGAACATTGCTTCGATCCAGCGTTTCAAATCCGCCTCTTCCGCTAGCGCAATGAGTTTTTTCATTGTTTCGCGCGTAATGAGATTCTTCGAATAATCCAACGTCCATCCGGCGGCCTCAACCGTAAAACGACTTGCACGTCCCGGATCTTTGGTGAATTGTTGACGCAATGAAATTTTTTTAACTGCAGGAAGTTCCGCGACGACGGCTTCCCATGCCTTACTCTTCATGTATCGCCTCTTCTGAATAAAATAATCAACGAAGCGCGAAGTATACCATTTTCTCTTTTTTCGTGCAATTGTTTACGGTGCACTTTTTGCAATAAAACCGCATGCGTGCCGTGCGCTTTGTGATTGACACCGCGTTGACAAAATGCGAATATGGCTCTTTCAAAACCTTACAGCCGCCCAAGACCACAAATGGAAAAAAAAATCTTATTTGCATTGGCTTTCTTCGCCGCCGCCGCGCTCGCCGATTCCGTTTCGACGAACGCGTTCGTTGAAGCGCGCGACGGCTTGAAGGCCAGCGGCGGCGTGGAGCTTCGCATACGGCAGCAGGCAACCGACCACATTCCCGGACACCCCGGCGACCCTACCGGCGGTCATCCCGAAAAAGAAGCGGATAACGCCAACTACCTCAGATTTAGAACCCGTCTTCACGGAAAGCTGGAATACGAAAACTGGAAACTGAACATTCGCTTCGCCAATGAATTCAGAGAGTATCTGGTCAAGAACGGTAAACGGCGCGACGATCGGTCGTATCACGCCTTCGATGAGATTTATCTGGACAATCTTCACCTTGACGGTCTTGGGCTTTTCGACGGATTGCTCGACGTGCGCATCGGACGGCAGGATTTCTACGCTTCGGGAAAACCCGCCTTCGGCTCCGGACGCCTTTTCTACGACGGAACACCCGGTGACGGATCGCGCTCGATCTTCTTCGATGCCATTCGCCTGACATGGCACCTTGGCGAAGGCTCAGAGCTGGAAACCATCGGGATTTGGAATTCAGGGCGCAACGATTTTCGTATCGGGCGCTCCCATCCTGACCCTCATCGGCTGACCGAGTTGTACGACGATGACGATCCGGACCGCGACGAGACCGGAGCGATCGTCTATTGGACTAACGAGGCCATTCCCGAACGGTTGACCTGGGAATTGTTTTATGTCTATCGCTACGACCCCAAATACCACCGCGCCGGAAAACGCGCTCCGTCGCTCTCGCTGCACACCGCCGGTCTGAGGCTGCTGCCGTCCTTTACCGAAACCCTCTCCGGCGAATTTGAATTCGCCGCCCAGATCGGCGAGCACGGCGACGGCGCCCAGGCGTCGGGATGGTCTTGCTTTGCCGGACTGATCTACCGCCCGCTACTCGACGGCAACACCGGTCTGAAACCCTACGCGCGCATCGATCTGCGCTGCATGTCCGGCGATGACGATTTCGGAACCGGACATGGCGACAGCGCGTGGAATCCGCTCTGGGGGCGCAGTCCGCAAACCAGCGAACTGCTCGCGCTCGGGCCGATGAGCGGACGCAAAGCGTATTGGTCCAACCTGATCTATCCCACCTTGACCGCCGGAGCCGACATCGGCGAGAAGCACAGCGTCCGGGCTCTGACCGGTCCGATGTTTGCAATGGTAAACGATCACCGCGGCGGCGGCGACGGATCCTACGAAGGATGGCTGACGACGCTCCGGTACGATTTCCCGCTCCTGATGCGCAGAAAACAGGGCGGCATCGATCTATACGGTCATCTTCTTGCGGAGGTGTTCAAGCCCGGCGATTATTACGAAGCCGACAATCTGGCATACTTCCTGCGCTGGGAAATTTCCTTTGCGTTCTAGTTCACGACATTCAGTCGACGACCTTCGACCATAACGCATCAAGCCGCTTTGCCGACACTGGATATGCGGTGCGCAGCTCCTGGGCAAACAGCGACACTCTGAACTCTTCCAGCATCCACCGGTACTCCGCAAGTCGCGCAGCGTCATATCGCGGGCGCGGTTTCAAATCAAAAAACGATTCGTACCGCTGCCAGTACGGAGCGAATCTCGCCAAACGGTCCAAGTCCCCGGACGGATTGGTTCCAGCCCGCTCAATGCGCTTTAAAATCGCCTGGAAATAACGCGGATACTCGCGCAATGCCGAAGATGGCGTATTGCGCGCAAAGCCGTCGGGCAGCATCCAGACCAGCTGTCCCAGAATATCCTCTGCGCTTTCGGCGGGAATACCGGGACGCTGAACGAGACGCTCGATCTTCTCGGATGAACGCAGCGCGTCAAGCACGATCGAGGTGCGCTCGGCGAGCATGGACGCCAAAAGCGGCTGCTTTTCCGCCACCGCGCACTTCAAAGCTCGAGCGCTGCGCAGCGGCGGCGATGCGTCAATAAACACCGCCCTTGTCGCTCCCAGCGCCAAATCTTCCCCAAGCCGCGCCGGGCTGGTTTCCAGAGTGGCCAGATACAGTGTCAGCGAACGGTCGAGACGCGGCGGCTGGATCAGACGTTTCCAGGTTTTCCCGAGGGATCTGGCGATCAGTGCGATTACCGCTTTTTCATGCTCGGCCGCGGCCAGTTGGGCATCGGCGAAATTTTCTATCGAAATTTCTCCATCATTTCCGAGTTTGAGCGCCGGAACGTTTCGCACCTTCCACCCTGCCGACCCCACCTCAACCGAATCGGGCAAATTCCAATCCTCCGGCAACACCGCACGTCGCACCTCCTTCTTCTCGGGCTCCCGCGGCCGCCGCTTCCCGTAGTCGAAATGGATGCGCAGATGCGGAGGGAAAACATCCTCATTCCAAATCTCGGGATTGACTTTTATTCCCGTGATTTCATACAGCGCCGACGCCACCTCGTCGGCAAGGCACCCGCGTCCCGGGACAAGTCTGGTGCGTAGTCTGGCCAAGGTATCGCCAATCGGGACCAGCAGACGGCGGATTTTTCCAGGCAGCGCAGTCAGCATCCAATTGAGCTTTTCGTCCAACATTCCCGGCACCAACCACTCGTGACGCCACGACGCAAGCGCCGCTTCGGCACCTGCGGGGACGTGACAGGTGACCCCGTCGTCCTCCGCGCCGGGCGCATGCTTGTAGGACAAGGGGAAGCGCACCCCGTTGAGCATCACAAAATCGGGCCATTGGCCATTGTCTTTTCTTGCCGGTTCGGACAGTATCAGATCGTCATCGCCGCCTCGGGCGGCAATCCATCTGCGCAATGCCGCGGCGTTGTTTATATCGGCGGGGAGAACGCGGTCGTAAAACGCGGCCGTCTGATCCTCGTCGTAAATCGCCCCGTGCATACGCCTCTTGGCCTCCTCGTCTAGCAGCCGGTCCCTGAGCGCGGCATTCTTAATCAGAAAGCGCGGCTGCGGTCTGGGGAATTGCGCCTGAACAAGCGCGAAACGGATAAATATTTCCCGCGCTTGAGCAGGCATAATCTTCGAAGCGTCGCGCAAACGACCGTCGACGACGGTCAATCCCTGCAAGACGACTCGCTCGCGCACACGCACAAATCCATGTACTTCATCCCACTCCGGCGAATAGTGAGAATATTTGCATATTGCCGCAGCGGCCGGCTCGATCCACTCCTGTCTGATGCAGGCGGCGGTTCGGGCGAACAGCCGGGAGGTATCGACCAGATCGGCGGCGAGAATCCATTCGCGGCTGGGAGCCGTCCGCTTCGGTTTTCCTCCGTGATCTTTCTCCCGCGCGGACACGACCTCTTTCTTCTTGGCCAGTCCCGATCCCGGAAAAATAG
The DNA here is from genome assembly GCA_045540275.1 of Kiritimatiellia bacterium. Taxonomy (GTDB): domain Bacteria; phylum Verrucomicrobiota; class Kiritimatiellia; order RFP12; family UBA1067; genus RGIG8368. The sequence continues at coordinate 40,432 of JAZQGX010000069.1, forward strand.
AAAACACCGTTGAATGCGTTCCCCGGTACTCACCGCTCTGGGGATCGCGCTTGCCGATTCGCGTGACCATACCCGCCAGCAACGCCCGGTGCAGAGCGTCGGACTTTTCAATATCGTCACGCCGGGAAATCCCGCTGTTGCGCAAACCTAACGCAATGCAGCGTTCCTCGAGCTGGGCGTGCAGCTCCTGCCACTGGCGCATTTTGGGATACGAAAGATAATTTTCCTTGCAGAGCCGGCGCAACGCGCTTTGGCTGGGAGGGGGAGCCGACGGCGGCGCAAACGGCGACAGCTGACGCGTTTGCGCGGTTGGCGCATGATACCAGTTCCACAGCTTCAAAATCGCCAGAAAATCCGAATCGGCACAGAGAAATCTCGCATGCATGGCGTCCGCCCGTTCGCGCTCTTCCATCGGACGCCGACGAGGATCGTCGCAGGACAGTGCCGCGGCTATCACTAGCAGCTCGGGCAGCATCCCTTCCCGATCGGCGGCGAAAATCGCACGTCCGACCGCGGGATCGAGCGGGAGCGAGGCCAACTTCTTCCCCAACGGCGTGAGGCGCCAGGGAAAATCCGGGTCGCCAGTTTCGCAGATTGCCCCCAACGCGTAAAGTTCCGCATACCCGTTGCGGATAAGCGATTGCGGAGGTGCATCGAGAAACGGAAAATCCTCAACCGCGCCGAGCTGCAGATCAAGCATGGAGAGAATCACTCCCGCCAGCGGAGAACGCAGAACTTCAGGCGGAGTATAGGGATCGCGCGATTCAAAATTCCGCTGGCTGTACAAGCGGACGCAGACCCCGGGCCCAGTGCGGCCGCAGCGGCCGCGGCGCTGCTCGGCAGACGCTCGGGAGATGGGTTCGATCTGGAGACGCTGCACCCGCGTGCGCGGATTGTAACGTTTGATTCTCGCCAGCCCCGAATCGATTACGCAATGGATGCCGGGCAGTGTCACCGAGGTCTCCGCCACATTGGTCGCAAGAATGATTCTCCTCCGCGACGAGGTGACAAAAGCGCGACGCTGTTCGCCTGCCGGGAGCGAGGCGGTAAGCGGAATGATATCGGTATTCGAAAACCTGCGGCCGGACAGCACCTCTCCGGTCTCGCGGATGTCGCGCTCGCCGGGCAGAAAAACGAGAATGTCTCCGCGCCCCTCCTCGATCAGAGACTGCACCGCATCAGCGATTCGCCTCGGCAGCTCCACTCCCTCTTCATCGCCGTCCTCCCATCTCGTTTCGATGGGGAACAGTCGCCCTGGCACCGATATGACCGGCGCACCGTCGAAGAACTCCGAGAACCTCGCGACATCCATGGTCGCCGAGGATATAATCACGCGCAAATCCTTGCGCCGCTTCAATATCCGCTTCAGCACGCCGAGCAGAAAGTCGATATTCAACGAACGCTCGTGCGCTTCGTCAATGATTATCGTGTCGTATGCCGCAAGCCGGGGATCGGATCGAGTATCGGCGAGCAGCATGCCGTCGGTCATAAATTCTACGACGGTCTGGCGTGACACCTTCTTTTCAAAGCGGTGACGGAACCCGACAAAGTCTCCGAGCTCGCATCCGCTCTCCTCCGCTACGCGAGTGGCCATGGCGACGCAGGCAAGTCTTCGCGGCTGCGTCACCGCGATGCGCCCGCGCCTGCCGCACCCCGCCTCGAGACAGATGCGGGGAAGACGCGTCGTTTTTCCGGAACCGGTATCGCCGGAAACGACAACCACACGGCTCCTTTCGATGGCTTGGCGGATTTCGTCCGCAAATGCCTCGATGGGCAACTGGCTATTTTGGGTCACGGAGGTCATATCAAGTGAATGCGGGCGCGGATTGACTCCGCGCCCGCACATCGCTCACGCCGGCTTTAGACTTCGAAGCCGCGGCGGTATCCGCCTTCGCGGCGAAGCCAGGCGTCATTGCCGGTTCCGCCCTTGAACTTGAATTTGGCTGCATCCCAATCGAACGACGCATCTTTGACATAGGAGATGTTGCAGAGCCCGCAGATCACGCTGGCGCGCGCGCCGACCTCAGCGCACGAGCACGGCTGCTTGCGCGAGTGGAAGCAGGAGATCAGGTCAGCGACATGATTGCCGCCGGTGCGATACAACTTGACCTTGGGGTCGGGAATCAGCTCATTGAGCAGCTTCTTGGAGATGTTGTAGCGCTTGAGCCCTTCGAATTTCTTCTCGAGCTGGGTTTCGCGGCGGCTGCCGCCCGGGACAATCAGTTTGCGGATTTCATCATCGGGCTGTGAGAAATCCCTGCCGACCCACATGCGGAAGCGTCCGCGGTTGACCGCGATGATTCCGTTGGTGCCATAGAAGACGGTTCCCCAATGGGAGAAAGGATTGTGACGCATGGTGACTCCGCCGGGGAAGACGAACTGCATGCCGTGCTGACGGCGTCCGCCGAGGAAGGGGTCGACCGGGATGGCTGCGGTCGACTTGATGATTTTTTCGGGACCGGAATTATCCAGCCCGAGACCCCATTGCGCGATGTCGAGATGGTGCGCGCCCCAGTCACCGCAATAACCGGTGCCGAAGTAGTCGTCAAAACGCCAGAACATCGGGAAAAAGCCGTGAACGCCGCGCGGAGCCAGACGATCGGAATACTTCACCAAAGGCGCACCGCCGCACCACATGTCGAAATCGCAATCGGGATTGGGCGCGCCTTCCTTTTCCGCATTCTTCGGATTTTCGTAATCGCGGTGGGGACGGGACGGGCCGCCGAAGTTGCAATCGACGTATTTGATTTCTCCGATCGCTCCGTTGCGCGCGAGCATCGCCGCGCTGTAGAATTCGGTACCCGAACGCTGCATTGCGCCGGTCTGCACAATACGTCCGGTCTTCTGGGACGTCTGCCATAGTTTCCACGCTTCCTCAATGCTGTAGGTCAGCGGCTTTTCGCAGTACACATCCTTGCCGGCATTGAGCGCGGCGATAGTGATGTAGGCGTGCCAGTGATCGGGGGTGGCGACCAACACGATATCGATGTCCTTGCGGGCGATGACCTCGCGGAAATCGGCGTAAGCCTTGCACTGGCCGGGTTTGCCGTACGGATGGTCTTTCGCATATCTGGCCTCGACGCGCTTGACGCCGTCCTCGCGACGGACTTTATCGACATCGCATACCGCCACTACGCGGCAAGCCTGTGAAAGGAAATTGTTCATCACTCCGCGGCCTTGAATACCGCAACCGATGACACCGACATTCGGGACATCACCGCCGTTTGCCGCACGGAGCGAACCGAAGGGCAGAATCAGCGGGGCCGATGCAAAAGCGCCTGCCTTCAAAAATGAGCGGCGAGAAAAATCTGAAATCATGTTTGTCTTCCTTTCTTGTGTTTCTCCGATCGCACCGCCAGGAACGTCTAAAGCGACAGACGCAAAACTCGTTGCGCAGTATGAGTCTGGCAAATACTCTCTTCGTATTGCCTGCCATTATAGCAATTCGCGGTTCGGTCTGTAAAGCGGACTTCTAGCGAAGACGCGGCTTCGCACAGAGCGAGGCGAGCGGACCGGGAATCGGATCATCCGTGTTTAAGAGGTCTGAACTTCACGCGGCGAGGCACGTCCGCGGCATCTCCAAGACGCTTGCGTCTTGCTGCGCGATACTCCTCGAAATTCCCTTCGAACCATTCGACGTGGCTGTCGCCTTCAAAAGCGAGGATATGCGTGGCGATGCGATCCAGAAACCAGCGATCGTGGCTGACCACCATCACGCATCCACCGAAATCCTGAATGCCCTCCTCCAGACTTCGCAGAGTCGCAACATCCAAATCGTTGGTCGGTTCGTCAAGGAGAAGGAGATTTCCCCCGCTGCGAAGCAACTTGGCGAGATGGACGCGGTTGCGTTCGCCGCCGGAAAGCACGCCGACTTTTTTCTGCTGATCCGGGCCGCGGAAATTGAAACGGCTGCAGTACGCCCGTCCGTTCATCATCTGCTTGCCGGCCAACGAAACATATTCGGAGCCGCCGGTAATTTCCTCATAGACGGTATGGTCGGCGGTCAGCTCGTCACGCAACTGATTGACGTATGAGAGCTTGACCGTCGGTCCGACGCGCAATTCGCCGGACAGCGGCTTCTCTTCACCGGTAAGCAATTTGAACAGGGTGGTTTTTCCCGCGCCGTTTCCGCCGATAACCCCGACAACGCCGCCCCGCGGAAGATCGAAATTGAGGTTTTCGAAAAGCAGTTTGTCGCCGAAGCCCATCGATAAGTCGGTGGCGCGGACCACCAAATCGCCGAGCCGGGGACCGGCGGGGATGTGAATGCGCAAATCATCCTCGCGGGTCGACACTTCCTGCGCGGCGAGTTCCTCGTACCGCCTTACGCGGGCCATGTTTTTCGCATGGCGGCCGGAGGGGTTGGTCCGAACCCACTGCAACTCGTTTTCAATGAGCTTTTTACGTGATTCCGCCGCTTTGCTGGCAGCCTTCAACATCGCTTCTTTCTGCTGGAGCCACGCCTCGTAATTACCCTTGTAGGGATAGGCTCGCCCGTTGTCCAGTTCAAGAATCCATTCGGTGACGTTGCTGAGGAAGTAGCGGTCGTGGGTCACGACGATAAGCGTCCCCTTGAACTCTTTCAGATAGCTTTCCAACCAATTGACGGACTCGGCGTCCAAGTGGTTGGTCGGCTCGTCAAGCAACAGCACGTCGGGATTCGAAATCAACAGACGGCAAAGCGCAACGCGGCGACGCTCACCGCCGGAGAGCGGAGCGACTGGTGCATCGCCGGGCGGCAAACGCAAAGCCTCCATCGCCATTTCGATCTGATGGTCGAGATTCCAAAGATCGTTGTTGTCGATGGTATCCTGCAGACGGGCAAGCTCGGCATTAAGCCGGTCCATCTCGTCATCGGGAATATCCTCGCCGAGCAGGCCGCAGATTTCGTCGTACCGGTCGAGCATAGCCTTGGAATTGGCGACGCCCTCTTCGACTATCTCCTGAACGGTTTTTGTCTTATCGAGTTCAGGCTCCTGCGGCAGGTATCCCACCTTGGTATTCTTTGCAACCTGGCACTCGCCCATGAACTCCTTATCGATGCCGGCCAAAATCTTGAGAATTGAAGATTTGCCCGCGCCGTTGGCGCCGATGACACCGATGTGGGCACCATGGAAGAACGACAGGTTGACATCTTCCAAAATGGTTTTCCGTTCGTGCTGCTTGGTGACGTTGACTAGGCTGAAAGCATATTCGCCGGCCATGTTTGCGTCCTTTCTGAACTAATCGTGGGCGCAATGCGCCGAATTATGCATTGGTAACCACGCGATAGGTTTCGCGTGCAATCATCAACTCCTCGTTGGTGGGGATGACAATCGCCGGCAGACGGGACTCCTGGGTGGAGATGACCGCGGTTTTGCCGCGGGTGACCGAATTTACGGAATCGTCCACGAAGCAACCGAGGGCGGCAAGACGCTCAATGACCAGTTTACGCGCAACATCGCTGTTTTCGCCGATGCCTCCGGTGAAGATGATCGCATCGGCACCGCCGATAAGCGTGTAATAGCCGCCGATATAAAGCGCGACACGGTGGGCGAACATCAAAAGCGCGTTTTTCGCATCTTCGCTGCCCTTTTCCGCGGCAGCGACGGTATCGCGCATATCGGCGCTGTTGATACCGTTCATCGCCTTGAAACCGGACTCCTTGTTGAGAATGGTGTCGATTTCGTCGGGAGAGTAGCCCTTGCGCCCGAGCATGACGCAAACCGCCGGATCGATGTCGCCGCAGCGGGTCCCCATCATCAGACCCTGCAACGGGGTCAGGCCCATCGAGGTATCGAAGCTCTTTCCGTTCTTGACGGCGCAAATGGACGAGCCGTTGCCGAGATGGCAGATGACGAGATTGACGTCCTCCGGTTTCTTCCCGAGAAAATCGGCGGCGGCGCGCATGACGAACTTGTGCGAGGTCCCGTGCATGCCGTACTTGCGGATGCGGTCTTCGTTGTAAAACTTCATCGGTATGGCGTACATATATGCGTGACGCGGCATGGTCTGGTGGAATTCGTTGTCGGAGACGCACACATTCGGCGTACCCGGGCAAATCTTTTCACAAGCGAGGATACCGGCAAGATTGGCAGGGTTGTGGAGCGGGCAGATGGGAATGCAGTCCCGGATGAAGTTTTTAACCTCCTCGGTGCACAGCGAGGGCCCTTTGATATTTTCACCGCCGTGGGTGAGCCGGTGTCCGACGGCTCCGACCTCGCCGAGATCCTTGATGACGCCGAGTTCAGGATCGGTAAGAATCGCACAAACCTGTTCGAGAGCTTCCATGTGGGCGGTGGCGACGATGTCTCTTTCAGTTTTGTCCTTACCGGTGGGGGAATAGACTAGGTGCGGTTTGTCGGTTCCGATCCGCTCGACCAACCCTTTTGCGAGAACGGTTTCATTTTCCATGCTGAAAAGCATGAATTTAAGCGACGAACTTCCAGAGTTGATTACGAGAATCTTATCGTATTGATTTGACATGATGCCATCCTTGTAAATTGAATAATGAATAAGTCTTTACATTGTACACCTTTATGCTTCAAGATAAAAGCACAAAACCGCCGCGCCTCCGCCCCTCGGCGTTATTTTTACTCAATTGCAAATTTCACCTCGTTTTGCTACACTTCGCGGTAATTCTTTTGACCTTGAAATAATGACAATGCGTTTCTTCCAGTCTATCGCGCTGACGCTTGCGTTGCTTTGCCCCTGTCCGGCATGGTGCGCAAATCCATTGTCGTATTTCCTCTCCTTTTTCTCCTCCCGCCAATCGTGGGATCTCAATCGGGACGGAGCCATCCGCATCACCCTGATTGCGCCTGAAGAGCTTGGTGGGAATGTACGCGCCTCGCTGATTGCCGCCGATCTCGAACGCATAATCTCGGCCGAAACCGACCTTCCCATCCAGGTGCATCACGAACGAATCGACACCGAATCGATCATGGGATGGTTTTTCAATCCACGCAACACCGATTCCCGCCAGATTCTCACCGACGGATCGGCCGATCTGCTGCTGATTGCCGAAAAACACGCCATCGTTTCGCAATATCCCGAATTCCATTTTGAAGGGGTTCGCGCCATCGCCAACGCCGCAAAGGCGAAAAAGATGCGATGCATGCTGCTCAACACCTCGAACCCGACGCGCAATTTCCGCGACCGCAGTTCGGAAAAATTGACCGAAATTTCCTATCGCGTGGGGGATGGCTGCGGCATGGAGGTGGTGCCGGTCGCTCCGGCCTGGATCACCACGCTCAAGCTCAATCGCCTGCGCGGCGACTCGCCGGTCAATGCTCGCGCTTATGCGTACCTTGCGGCGGCATGCGTCAGAAGCACATTTGACAATGCGGTCGAAATTGACGGCGATGCGTTCGTATCCGATTGGACAACCGCACCGCTTCTTCGCGAACTGGCAGCATCCGCCTTTGAAAGCGTCGCCGAGGAACGTGCGGCAATTCACTATAAAGGTCCGTTCCAGGGGGTGGTCGGCGTCAGCGGCGAAACCCCACGCACCGTGAAAATCTTTGCTCCGTCCAGCGGTGCCAACGACCCGGTGAGACGCAATTTCGATGCTTTGCTCAACGAGGCGGGGATCAGTGCGCTCTGGCGTTCTCCCGAAGAATGGTATCGCAACGGCGACGACTTCTACGACGCCTCTTTCGATCTGGTCTTCGGCGACACGATTCAAATCGGGCAACTTTCGAACTCTCTGCGCTATTCGTCATTCTACATCAAGCCGGAAATCTCCCACACACCGGTAACGGCGATGTACACGCCGATTCCCGCCGCCGAAACCGACAAGATCGCCGAAAAGCTGGAGAGCGCACTATTCTCAGGCTATGACTATGCGCGCGAGCACCATCTGCGCTACATTCCGCTCCCCCTAGCATGGGCGAAGGCGGTGCAGGAAAACGGAGAGCTGGCACGAGACAGCAACAGCGGCGACTGGTTTGCCTATATGCTCTCCAGCATGCTGTACACCACGCTCACCGGCCGCTGGCAACCGACTACCGGCAGCGAAAAGCCGCTGGCGAATTCAAGGGTGCACCCGCAGGGATTTCATGAGCGGTGTTCCCGCATCGGGCACGACACCATCATCGGGATGGCCTCGCTGCAAAATCGCGGCAATTCATTGATTGTAAGATGCGAAAACGCCATCGCCCCCGCTGGGCGGCCGGTGTTTGCCGGCATAAGGCTCCGCGACCGCCCCGCCGCCCCGGTCAAAGTGCTTTGCGCGATCGAGCATCCGCAAAACGCCACGGTCTCCGATCCTGAGCTGATGTTCACTCCCGAGAATTTCAACATCGAACAAAACGTCCGCATCACCGCCAATGACGGCAATGTCGCCGGTCCCATGATGCTGATTGTGCGCGCCGAATCGGAAGACGGCGACATCCACAATCAAAGCGACATCCGCAAACTTGTCTTCAATTTCAACGAAAAGCGGCGCGGAGCCGTCGACTTCAGCGGGCACACTCTTCCCACGAATGCGGTATGCCGATTGCTTGCAGATCCATTGCCGGCCTATCCGCTGTTTATAAAAATCACTCAGCAAGGATTCCCGTCCCAGACCAAAATTCTTTCGCCGGAAGATTCCGGCGGCGTGCCGATCGCCTTCCATCCCACGCGGCACGATTACGAACGCGGGGAGATCATCGTTTCGGTCGAGATTGAATCCAAGGATCTGCGTTTTGATTCCGGCAAAACCCAGCACCGTCTGAAATTGGCGGGACGGCCTGCGGCAATGCCGGAGCTTGCATCGTTTAAACCGGAAGAGGGAGTGCTGGCCGGTCCCGCCTTCGTCGAGGTGAAGGCAAAATGGAGATCGCATCAGCCGTTGCTGCACACCGCGCTGTTCCTCAACCGCAGAAGAATCGGCATCAGCGGTGAAAACGGATGCAGCGCAATCGCCGAAACCGCCCCGCCCCCTTCGCGCCTGCCCCCGGGCGAATACCGCCTCTGGTCGGAAACAGTCACATCCGATCTGTTTCCGGTAGCATCAGAGACAATCAGACTGACGGTCGCGAAAGAGCGGAAATAAAAAAACATCCCGCCGGATACCGGCGGGATGCAGCAATGCGTCAGCGACACATCACTTCGCCTTCTTGGTGACAGGCTTCTTCGGAGCGGCCTTTTTCGCGGCAGGCTTCTTGGTAGGAGCGGCCTTTTTCGCGACAGGCTTCTTGACTTCTGCCTTCTTCGGGGCCGCTTTCTTAACTGCAGGTTTCTTCGCAACTGTTTTTTTGGCTTCGGCCTTCTTGGCAGATGCCGCTTTCTTAACTGCAGGTTTCTTCGCTACTTCAGCTTTCTTGACTGCGGTCTTTTTGGCGGGTGCTGCTTTTTTAACTGCGGGTTTCTTCGCCGCTGCTTTTACGGCCGTTTTTTTCGTTGCCATCAGAATACTCCTTTCAGTATTTTTGGCTCAATTATGCTGCATTAATCCCGCAACCTTGCGCACCCGCGCAGAGCGGCAGGAATGCAATCGAAACGGTTTGAAAAATAAAATTGCGAACCGTCGCAATTCTCCAACCATTTTCTTTTAATAAGTTAGCAATTTATTCTTTTTATAGCAAGTGTATTTTTTGCTATACTCATGCGCATTATGACTTGCGACCAAAATGCTTTTTTATTGAGCCGCCTGCAGCGTGGAATACCGGTAAGCGCGCATCCTTTTACCCAGCTTGCATCCGAATGCTGCACTTCCGAACAATACATTTTCGATCTGCTCGAATCGTTGCGTTCGGACGGAACGTTGCGCCGCTTCGGCGCGGTCTACGATGCGCGGCGTCTCGGATTCCACAGCGTGCTCTGCGCGGCGTCTGTACCCCCCGCCGAACTGGAGCGCTATGCGGCATTTGCCTCCGAATGCAGCGGGGTCACCCATTGCTATCAACGCGGAGTGCCGGACGGGGCGAACGGCTATCCCAATCTCTGGTTCACGCTCGCCGCCCCTTCCGCCGGCTTCGATCGGGAATTGTCGAAACTCCAGGCGAAGTTCGCTCCGTGCACCATTCATGCGCTTCCCGCCACAAAGCGGTTCAAAATCGATGTAGTCTTCAACTTGGCGACGCGGGCGACCGACGAACGCACGGAACCGGCAACGCCGCTGACGGAAACCGGGTGGAAAACGGACGCACCGGTTTTCGACATTACTGCAGACGAATGGAAAATTGTACGCGCCATGCAGGGCGACATGAAACTGCACCACGAATTCTTCCTGCCAGTTGCGCAGGAGCTAGGCATGAAGCATGAAGCGCTTCTTGAAAAAATCGCCAACTGGAAAACCAAAGGAATCATCAGACGCATCGGGGCGGTTTTGAGACACAACAAAATAGGTTTTACCGCAAACGGAATGTGCTGCTGGATGCTGCCGCCGGAACGATGCGAAGCGGCCGGGCGCGCACTAGCGCAATGCGTGGAGGTCACCCATTGCTACGAGCGGCCGCCGCTGCCGACCTTCCCGTTCCGCCTGTACGCGATGATTCACGCCAATTCGCAGGAGCGGGCGAAGAGCATCTTCAAACGGATTTCAGAACATGCGGGGCTTTCCGCTGCGGACGGAGATATTTTGTTTTCACTCAGAGAATTCAAGAAGACCAGCCTGGTCTTCTGAATTCAAGCATAATTGTGCATTCCGCTGAAAATACGGGACAAATTGATCCAGGTCAAAGTCAGCACAATCATCGTCAGACCCAGCGCAAGCATCGGGAAAACCAATTTGCGCTGTTCAGAGACCGGACGCTTCCAAAGATGGAAAGACGCCGCATAGACAAACCAGGTGGCCAACGACCATAGTTCCTTGGGATCCCACGCCCAATAGGTTCCCCAGCAGTACTGCCCCCACACCGACCCCAGCAGCAGCCCCGCGGTCAGCAGGACGAATCCCACCGCCACCGACTCCCGAACCGCGGCGAACCGCATCGTGTCGAATTTTTTGCGCAGCGGCCATGCCATCAGCGTGGCACGGGCCAACAGCACGTATGCGGCAATGTAAGATCCGACGTGGGGAACGAAGAACGGACTTTGCAAAGCAGGAGGCAGCGGACGCAATGCCTCGGAAAAAACAAACCCGGCGGGGAACATGACCACGCATCCGAGAATCGCATCCTGCCGCAGAGTGTCCAACCCGTAGCGGCGCGAGGTTAGAAGCGTAACCGGCGCGAAAACCGCCGCCATGCACAGGAAAAACTCGAAAAGGTTCTGCATCGGGGCGTGTCCCGATACGAGGGCGCGATAAATCAACCCGAACAGCGCCGTGATAAAACCGATCCACCAGAAAACCCGGGCATGGGAGCGGAAGTTGGCCGCAAGCGCTGTCAGCGCGAAGCATGAAAGCGTCGCGTAAATCAAGGCTCCCTGCATGGTGTATTTGATTTCCATCGGACAAGCTCCGTCAGACCCCGTGGCGCAACCGGTCCATCGCATAACCGATTACGCCTTCCTCGGTCATGTTAAGATCGAACTGCTCCTGCATTTTTTCAACGGTCTGCAGGTTTCTGATCGCCTGATCCAGTGTCAGTTTTTCCGCTCTCGGCTGCAGAATGCCGGCGCGAGAACTTTTTGACAGGACCGACTGCGGCCCCCCGGCCGTCAGGACCATCAAATCGCGGAACCATCCGTAGAGCATCATCACCAGTGCCTTTCGATGCTCTCGATAGCGTGAACTCACCTTGGCTTCGGAAACATCGCGCGAATCCTTTACTCCGCCGTCGTCCGCATCGCCGGACTCTTCCGACTCCACCTCACGCGCCGCGATCGACTTTAAATCCTGCAACACTTCAGTCAGCAGATTGGCGGCGATCAGACGATCCATAACGGTGCCGAGATGGCGGGAAGAGAGAATATCCTCGATTCGCTCGCGGAACTCCATCGGCAGATCGGGCGTCCCGGACAGATCCAGACGCTGACATCTTGAAATCACCGTCGGCAGCAGATGCTGGACGGAATCGGAAAGCAAAATGAAGAGAGTCTTTGCACCGGGCTCTTCCAGGGTTTTGAGAAACGCATTCGCCGCCTCCGAACTTAGGCGATCGGCACCGGCGATCACGCAGGACTTCCACCCTCCTGCA
>JAZQGX010000070.1:0-8878 GCA_045540275.1 Kiritimatiellia bacterium
CATGGGAGGAAAAACTACTGTGGTAATTTACTGTGGCAATCATGTCTGACCCTGTTGGGCTCGCCGCTAGAGTCTGTCTCTTGGGGATATAAATTTACAGTTGCTGGACGCTCAAAGATTAATATTAGGAGTTAATAATGAAGATAATTCTACGTTACTGTTGTAAAATTGGAAAGTTAGTGATTAAGGCTAGCGTTCTTATTATTTTGATGGCCTTGTTGTGTAGTATAATAATGTGTTGTATAAAGCCATTGTTCCTGTCGGAAGAAGAGTGCAAAATGGCGAAAAACACTTTAATTATTGCGGGGATGGGTGCGTTGGGGACCTGTATCACGGTTTGGCTCGCGCTAGCGGCAGTTTTTTGGCGCCGGATATTGCAACACCCAAAGTTGTCAATTAAGGTTGATAAAAAATTACCGTTTTGCATGTTGCTTCAAGAAAGTTCAATAGATTCTACAGGTGGGAAAAATAATATTGTAGAAGTTTGTGGCGTGGTATCAAACGAACGTAGCGCAATAGCGAAAGATTGTCGAGTTGTGTGTAAGGGGGTTTATGTATATAATCCAGACTTGACAACTATAACAGAGTTGAAGAAGTTGCGAACTGTTGCATTTCCTTGGGCAGATTTTTTAGTTCAGCAAGAACGAATGGACATCTCACGTTCTCTAGAAAGATACTTTAAATTTATTGAGATATCTTATCCACCACAGGAGACTAGAAATGGCATAAAATCATCTGTTGCCCAGGCAGATGGTTCGGCAACTGCTACTGCAGAAGGTTCAGAGGAAGTGTTTAGAGGCCGAGCAACTTTAGTTGTGTTTATCCCAGGAGAAGAGGGGGGTGGAACAAAATATAGGATACCAGGCGCGATTCAAAGTATTTTGTTGCATGTTGCCGTGACATGTGTAGAGACGTCTCCGGAAATCTACGGCATTAGAGTTGATTGGAAAGGGAATGATCCTAGTGATTATAATAAGCCAGGACTATTTTCAGTTCAATTAATAAGCGAGAACGACTTGATTAAATTAATTGGAGATGAAAAATGATATACCTAGTATCTTATGATCTGGTTAAGGCTGCGGAACGCGATTATACACCAGTCTACGAGGCCATAAAGTCTATCGGCCCATGGTGGCATTATCTTGATTCAACATGGATAGTTCAATCGTGTTTTGATGTTAATCGTATTGTTGATACTGTACATGCAGCCATGCGGCAAGGAGATAGGCTTCTTGTAGTTCAAATTGATAATCAGAATAGAAATGGTTGGCTGCCAGAAGAAGCCTGGAATTGGATTCGTACTCATGAAGAAGTTGCAGGGCCTAACACACATTAAGGAAGAAAGGGGGACAGAATGCTTTACCTTGTATCGTATGACCTAAAAGGCGGTAGTCCAGATGAATATCAGGAACTGTATAAAGCGTTTAATGAGTATCCTGATTGCAAAAGGGCACTTGAATCGGCATGGCTAATAGAAACAGAAAAGAGTTGTGCGGATGTAAGAGATGAATTGAGATTGAAACTCAAAGATGGTGATTATATAATTGTAGTCCCGTATGGATTAAATCGTGCATCATGGTTGCCTGGCGATGTTGTTGATTGGATACATGAAAAATTGAAATAACTTGCCTAGGCTTTAAGGATGGTGGTGTTGGATAATAGAAGAACGATTCCACTCTCGAACTCGCAACTTGAGTTTTAATTTTGGATAGAATTCAGAAAGGTTTTGCCATAATTGGATTGCTTTGTTGTGCGGCGGGGATTTGCCGCGCGGATGAAGCGCCGCAGGTATGGGTGAATGAATGTGACACGAATGCGATGGAGAGGGGGGCATTGAATCACACGAATAATATGGCTGTACTAAATTATTCTACCACCCTAAAATCCACCAATGTGGTCTGTCCCTCAGAGATTACAAGTGCTGAAAGTGTGTTGTTGTGTAAAGCGGAAGAGATGCCATCAAGCAACAAGGATATTAGTGGCAATTGGTGGATGACTATTCCTGCCGCATATGGGGCGCTCGCCGCAGCTTTAGTTGCATTAGTGGGTAATTGTTTAGTTTCTGCCTTTAAATCTGGCCAAGACTATAAAATGGCTTATAGGTCTCGTCTTGCCGAGTTTGACGCTAAAATTGGTGGTGCAATGTATCAATTACTTGCTTGTTGTAGCATGTATGGGTTGAAACTGTCTCATGATAAAGAACTGTTGATAGGCGAAAGGCAGAAATCTGATTTTGAAAGATCCTTAAATAAATGGCGTGAAAAAGCAGATGAGCAGCGCAAAGTCTTGGAAGAATGTAGATACAAGGCTCGTTACGTTTTATATGGGATAGACGAGGGTTTAAGAACATTGACACGCATACCAGGGTGGTTGAGCCATTATAACGAGTCGCCGGATGAGATTAATGCACTAAAAGAATCTGCAGACAAATTGCGAAAAGAGTTGGATGCCGCGATACTGTACTCATATAAAAAAGGGAGGGCGCCATCAAAATCAATCTGCAAAAAGGTAAACATTGCAGCAGAAAGAGTTAGACATGTGTTTTCTTCAACCAGACCAGGTCAATGTGATTGTGGGTGAACCATTTGACGGATGCTTCAAGACTCCCAGCAGCACCAGTTTGAGGAAAAGGTTGAATTGATGGAAAATGGATGCTGGGGCGGAGGAGGATGGAAGGAGAGATTTTGATTGATGTTGCTGATTGGGGATTGGGTTGGAGAAAGGAGAAAGTGTAAATGACAATTGATGCTATAGTTGCAGGTGCGGGGATATGGGGATGCACGGTGGCGAGGCGGCTTGCGGAGGCGGGGCGTCGAGTGCTGGTACTGGAGAAGCGGCCGGTGGTGGGCGGCAATGTGCGGTGCGAGATAGACGACGAAACTGGCATTGAGATCCACAAATATGGTTCGCACATTTTCCATACACATATTCCAGAAGTGTGGGAGTTTGTGAATCGCTTTGTGAAGTTCAACGGCTATCAGCACAAGGTGCTTGCGAACTACAAGGGTAATATCTATTTCCTGCCGCTGGGACTGGCACTCATCAACAAGTTCTTTGGAGTGGAGTTGAAGCCCGTCGAAGTATCCGACTTCATGGCGAAGGAAGCGCATTCCAAGGCGATATTCAATGCATTCTTCCGTGGCTACACTTCAAAGCAGTGGGGCAAGCCGCCTGAAGAAATCGACCCCTCGATCATCAAGCGAGTCCCCGTTCGCTCAAACTACGATGTAAACTACTTCAACGACTATAACCAGGGCATTCCATTGACTGGCTATAATTCGCTCTTTGACAGGCTACTCGATCACCCCAATATCACCGTTCGCTGCAATGCTGCGATGTCTTTAACTGATGGTGTATTCAAGGTTGATGGCGATGAGTTGCCGAATGTTCCAATCTATTACTCCGGCCCGATAGATGCACTCTTTGGTTACAAGTTTGGGCACCTTCCTTGGCGCACGCTCCGCTTTGAGACAGAAAAGCTCGCTGTTAAGGATTACCAAGGCACATCGGTCGTGAATTACACAGAAGCCGAGGTTCCATATACCCGCATCCACGAGTTCAAGCACTACCACCCCGAAGACGCGGCGGTGATGAATTCGTCAAAAACTGTCGTCATGCGTGAGTATTCTGCAGCCTGGAAGCCCGGCGACGAGCCTTACTACCCAATCGACAATGACGACTCGCGTGAATTGCTCTTGAAGTATCAGGCGGAAGCCGCCGCCATTCCGAATCTCATTGTTGGCGGACGCCTCGGCGGCTACAAGTACTACGACATGGATATGTCAATAGATGCAGCGTTAAGGCTTTCGCTGGGCTAACCATATGTCGCCCAATCGTCGCATCTTTCTCAATATCATTGCCACATACGGGCGAAGCCTGTATGCTCTGGTGATAGGGCTGTTTTGTGGCCGGTGGGCGCTGATGGCGCTCGGGGAAGTGGACTATGGTTTGATGGGTGTAGTTGGTGGATTAACTGCCTTCATTAACTTCTTCTTTGGCATTCTGTCAGGAGCAGTTGGACGCTTCTATGCGTTTGCAATTGGCGAAGCAAGTGTAAACAAGAATCAAGTAGCCGGTTTAGAGCGGTGCCGTCAGTGGTTTTCTTTAGCGGTGACGATACATTCCATTATCCCAATCGTGCTTATGATAATTGGATATCCGATTGGAGAATGGGCCGTAAGGAACTTTCTTACAATTCCGGCAGATCGCGTTGATGCATGCGTATGGGTGTTCCGTTTTGTTTGTATAAGTTGCTTTCTGGGTATGGTAACAGTTCCATTCAATGCCATGTATGTTGCAAAACAATACATCGCTGAGTTAACGATTTATTCTTTCGTTACTTCTACATTGAATGTCGTCTTCCTTTACTATATGGTAACACATCCAGGTGTATGGCTTACGCGCTATGCATTTTGGCAATTGTTGCTCATATTGGCACCTCAACTTATTATTGCGATTCGAGCACGCACTCTCTTCCCTGAATGCAGATTTAGAAGAGCTTATGCCTGGAATTGGAGTATGTATAAGCAGATGTTGGCATATACTGGGTGGAATATCCTTGGTTCGCTGGGGTATATGCTAAAGGGGCAAGGAATTGCAGTCCTTGTGAATAAGTATTATGGGCCGGCTGTTAACGCGGCTATGAACATTGCAAATACTGTAAGTGGCCAGACTCAAACCCTTTCTGGTGCGATGCAGAGCGCATTTACTCCAGCAATAACAACGGCCGCTGGTACTGGTGACTATGACAAGGTGCGTGCATTGGCATTTAGGTTTTGCAAGTTAGGGATGTTGCTGTCGCTTATCTTCATGCTACCACTAGCGTTAGAGTTGCCCGAAGTCATGCGTCTTTGGCTGAAAACTCCACCTGCATATGCAACCGGACTCTGCTGGATGATGCTGCTACTTGCGTTCATTGATTCGCATACATTAGGCCTGGGCGTGGCAATCATGGCTAAGGGGGACATTAAGTGGTATCAGATTGTATTGGGTGGTTTTAATTTACTTGCATTACCTCTTGCATGGATCTTTGCTGCAAACGGCGGAAACGTTTATGCAGTTGCGCTTGGCATTCTAATTGCATGGGCGTTCTTGGTTTATGGAAGGGTTTTGTTCGCTCGGCGACTTATTGGTGTGAGTGTTCGCTTGTGGTTGAAGACTGTTATGCTGCCAGTCCTGTTCGTTTTGTCAGGCAGTGGAATCTTGGCATCAATACCTCATTACATTATGCCAGAGTCCTATGTCCGAGTTGTTGTGACTACGGTCGTCAGTACGATTGTATTTTTGCCCCTCGCTTGGTGTTTTGCACTTGATTTTCAAGAGCGGTCCTTTATTTGTGATAAAGTTAGGAGGTGTATCTACCATGGATAAACTGAAACGCTTTATTGATGTAATTGTTCCTGTTACAACATGTACATTGAGATGCCATTATTGCTATATTACCCATCATCGGCTGTTTGGTGGCCCGTTGCCAAGCTTTAGCCATTCCCCAGAATTGTTCAGTAAGGCTTTATCCCAAAGAAGGCTTGGCGGTGTGTGTATGTTCAATTTGTGTGGTGGAGGGGAGACTCTTCTGCCGCCCACAATGCCGCAATACATAAAGGCATTACTTGATGAAGGTCATTATGTGATGGTAGTCACAAACGCGACAACAGACGGTGCGTTTGACATTATGGAAAGATGGCCGCACGAATATCTGGAGAGGTTGTTTTTTAAGTTTTCATATCATTATCTCGAATTGAAGAATAGAGGTTTATTTAAACGTTTCTTTCGGAATATAAAGCGAATGCGTGATGCTGGCGCATCCTTTACCCTTGAGGCAACACCATCCGATGAATTGGTTCCATTTATTGCGGACATGAAGCAACAATCAATGGAAGAACTTGGTGCATGGTGTCATGTTACTGTACCTCGAAGTGAAAGGGATATGTCAACCATCCCTTTGTTGTCAAATATGTCACCTAATGAATTCTATGAAACATGGAAGGTGTTTGATTCACCTTTCTTTGAGTATAAGTTTTCGGTGTTCGGCAAAAAACAAAGAGGTTTTTGTTATGGCGGTGATTGGACATTATGGCTTGATATGGGTACAGGATTATTGTCTCAATGTTATTGCTCTCTGTATAGACAGAATATCTTCAAAGATATCGAAAAACAACTATCTTTTAAGCCCATAGGCCATTTTTGCCAACTTCCGCACTGTTTTAATGCACATGCATTTTTGACGTTTGGAGCAATACCTGCACATGAGGCTCCAACATATGCAGTAATGAGAAATCGAGTTTGCATAGATGGCTCGGAGTGGCTTAAGCCGCGAATGAAGGAGTTTATGTCGCAAAAGCTAGTTCAAAATAATGACGAGTTATCTGTTGCTGGCAAGCTTAGGTGTGATGCAGAAATGACAGTAGCTGTTTTGAAGAAAAAAGTATTTGATGTAGCACGAGCAGCAAAGAGAAGGTGGTGAATTGTCTTCAAAACGGCTAGTTTTTCTGATTGCTTGCCTTTTCTGCGCGATTATTGTGCTATGTGTGCATGTGTCACAAGACAAGAGGCAGAATTTTAGCATTGGTAATATTTCGGGCACAAATGGAGTGTTGTGTCTTACCTTTGACGATCGGCATTTTGATTCTTGGACTAATGCAATTCCTATGTTCCGCAAGTATAATGCAAAAGTGACATTTTACCCACATGGGAATTTGAGTAAGGAAGACTTGCAACGATTATGTATATTGCATAGCCCAGAAAATGGAGGTCATTCAATAGGATGCCATACAGTGTCGCACTCCAGGTTGCCGTCATTATTGGACAAGGCCTTGGATTTCTATGTTTGGTATAAAGAATTACGTCCTCAAATAAAGCAGCTGGCATCTTGTAATATTAAAGGAGAAAACTTTGCTTACCCCTTTAATGATCGAACAAAAGAAAGTGATTGTTTTCTGTTGGGATATTTTGATCGCTTGCGGGTTGGGATTCATTCTAGTTATACAACAAATCATGTTTCTATTGTGTCACTTGATGATGTGTTTTATCCTAAATCTGAAGTTGGGAATATTCGTGTTGTAAACAGTATTGGTATAGGAGAATGGTATCAGACTGACATTCAAGATATATGTAAAGGAATAAAGCGCATTTCGGAAAGAGATGAGGTTTTGGTTCTTTTCTCACATGGAATCTACGATGATGCCGATTCAATTAATATGAAGACAACATGGCTGGAAACCATTCTTGAATGTGCAAGAACAAATAAAGTTGAATGTCTTGGCTTTGATGATTTACCAGTGAACTATTAGTGACATGAACAGAATAAATATAGTTACTGCGTTGCGTGATATAATCCTACGGAACCTCTTGCGCAGGATTATGCGTGACTACTGGCTTCTTGAGGTGCCGTTTTACTCAAACATTGGCGACACGCTAATTTGGCAGGGCGAGATTGACTTTCTCCAGAAAGTTAAAGCCAAGTGCAAAGGGATGTATTCCCTTGAGACATTTCGATTTCAGAAGATAAAGCAGGACGATTTGATATTATTTCAGGGTGGGGGAAATTTCGGTGATTTATGGCCACGACATCACGACTTCAAGATGAAGGTTGTGGACGCTTACCCTGATAACCGGTTCATATTTTTGCCTCAGACTGTCTATTTTGAAGATCCTGAAAATATGAGACGCTGCGCAAAGAAACTGTCGAGTAAGGCTGTGACTATTTGTGCGAGAGACAAGGTTTCGTATCAAATCCTTAAAGAAAACTTTGATAATGAAATCCTGCTTGTGCCAGATATGGCTTTTTGCATCGATATGGACGAATGGCGTTCGGCGATTATGGAGACAGGACTGAGGACATTGCTCTTAAAGCGCGAGGATAAGGAACTTTCATCGTCTGAAACGCTCATGAGATTTGAGGAAACTCCAGGGATAGATATTTCAGATTGGGTCACCTTCAGCGGTGATAATGCCTGTGAAAGAAATTTCAACAGACTAAGGAGAGTCGTTAATAGGCGTCCATTAAGAAATTTGGGTGTCGGACAATTTCTTTTGGGTGCATACATGTACTATATTTATCGTCCTTTCTTGGTTAGAAGCGGCATCAAGCAGCTTTCTGCGTACAACGAGATATACACGACAAGGCTTCATGCCGGTATATTGGGACTGTTGCTCGGCAAGCGGATTAAGTTCTTTGACAATACATACGGGAAGAATAGTCATTTCTACGAAACATGGCTTGCGGACTGTGAGGACGTGGAGTTTATTCAATAACGTTAATTCATGAAGTTTTCAATTATAGTTCCATGCTACAACCTCGTTCCTTGGATCCAGCAATGTCTGGATTCGGTTGCTTCGCAAGATTTCAAGGACTGGGAGTGTGTCGTCATAGACGACGAATCGACTGACGATAGCAGCCAGATTTTAGATGAGTATGCAAGAAGGGATTCGCGATTTAAGATAATTCATCAGGAGAATGCAGGTGAAGGTGGTGCGCGCAATGCTGGTCTATCGGTAGCGAAAGGCGAATGGATATTCTTTCTAGATGGTGATGATTTGATGTTGCCTAATGCCTTGGCTCACCTTGTTGAGTATATTTCGGAAGATGATAAAATAATTCGCTTTAAATATGCTGATTTTGATGATGGTACATGTCCAAATATACAAAGTGAGACGGTTCCGTGCCATGTTCGACTCGTTGATATCTCCCAAGAAATTGGAATGGAGGATTTCTATACATATGTTTGGCAGCATGTCTATCGGCGCACAGTCACGGATGGGCTGAAGTTCAAACGATATATACGTGGCTGTGACAGGGTTTATTTAAGTGAAGTATTGCTAGAGCGGGTTGATGAGGTTAAGGTGGTTGACTGCGTTTGCTATGGATATAGGAAACGCT
>JAZQGX010000071.1:0-6055 GCA_045540275.1 Kiritimatiellia bacterium
ATCTTAAGACAGTCTTAAGATAAAATTAAGACTTCTTTTCCGGATTTATGCCATACTATCTGCGTCTTGACGGCAAGGCGCGCGGCCGAGCGCGTAGCTGGCCGTTTGGATGAATTAATGAAAGGAATATGCCAATGGAAAAGAAAAATGAAATCGTCGTCTATCAGCCGAACGAAACCATCCGGCTGGATGTCCGCCTCGAAAACGAGACGGTGTGGCTGACGCAGCTGAAGATCGCCGAGTTGTTTGGTGTGCAAAAGGCAGCGATCAGCAAACATGTGCGCAATATCTTCGCTTCTGGAGAACTCGTCAGGGAGTCAACAGTTTCCAAAATGGAAACACTTCAAATGGAAGGCGGGCGATATGTTTCGCGCATGCAGGAGTTCTTTAATCTTGATGTCATTATTGCCGTTGGTTACAGAGTGAACTCCTGGCGAGCGACGCAGTTTCGCATTTGGGCGACCGGAATATTGAAGGAGTATCTTCTTCGCGGCTATTCCGTCAATTCACGACTGAACCAGATTGAAGATGCGATGCATCGCAATTTTGGCGTGTATGATCAACGCATCGCCACTCTTGAGGGCAAGGTCGATTTCTTCGTCCAGACGCAGACGCCGCCGTTGCAGGTTCCCCACCGTGGCACATCCGCCGCGCCATCTGACTGGGGGAACGCGCCATCTGACTGGGGGAACGCGCCATCTGACTGGGGGAAGCGGCGTCCCGCCGCTTCAAAAAAGAGGAACTTTTTCGTTCTGTCTCAAAGCGGCGAGACGCCGCTTCCCCCAGTCATGTGTGGTTCATCCTTATCTCGGATTTAGAGACGCCGCTTCTCCCAGTCATGGCCGACACGGCGGTCGGCCCTCCCCCTAATGCCGGCTCAAAAACGCGCAGGCCGTCGCAACGCCTCGCCAGCGAAGAAAAAAATCGAGGAGCCTCCCAGAAAAACCCCCTTGCATAAAGACACGAATGTTGGTATAATGGTGCTGAAACTTGAACAAGGTTGAAAGCCATTAACAACCACTATGAATGGTCGATCGCAACTGGCTCAAGTAGCTGCGCAGGGGGAAAGTGTCGTCAGCACGCCTTCTCTTGCGCATGCTTTTTCACTTTCCCGTCATGCCGCGCAAGGCCCTGAAACGGCGCGCGCGGCCCGCTGGCCATCCGCGCGGCGCAATTGCCACGCTATCCCGCGCGCATCATCCCTACAGCCAATCCCGCGCAATTTCCGCGCGCATCATCCTTTTCCCCGATTGCGTCGCTTGCGCCCCTTTTCCCCACTGCGCCAAATGCGCCCCATGCGCGTCGGCAGTCGATGACAAACCTTTGAAACCCATTTACGACATGACTCCAAAAAGAGAGAAAAAAAGAAAGGAAAAAACCATGAAAAGAACAATAGAGATACTGCTTCGACTCGTCGCGCCTCCCGCGCGACTCGTCGCACTGCTTTTCGCCGTTTGCGCGGCGGGTGGGGCGTGGGCGGCTATAACTGCGACGGAAGTCTGGGAGGCTGCCGAAATCAAGAGCAACTATGATTCTGCCACTGGTCTTATAGCAGGGCACAACAATTCCGCCTACAAGCTGAATGTCGGAACAGGTCTTGTCGTCGACGATTCCGCTGGCGCATATACGCTCGGTTCCGACGGCTCGATAACCATAAACAGCGCGGCATCGCACGGCGTGACAATCGATCTGGCAGGGAAGGCGAATGGTAACAATCCTACCTCGCTTTCCATTCTAGTCAAATACAGAAGCCTTTCCGCCTGCAATCAGGCTTCCCTCATCTCTGCATTTATGACGCGCAGTGGAACTAAGCCAGAATGTGGATTGATACAGACAGCCAATAATGCCTTGACTCTCAAACCGTATTGGTATATAGCGTCCGATTCATCGAGCTACAGCTTTGATATCTCATCTCCCTCTGTAAGCGCAAGCGGAGGATATGCGCTTTTCTCTTATGATCGGAGTACCATCAAGGGCTACACGGGTTCGAAGTTGACTGAACTCTCCGGCGGGACGGCGAGTATGTCTTGGACGGCACTTACGTTCAAGACTGCGGCGATAGGAGGCTCGTCGGGCGAAGTTTCTGATTTCAACAACAAGTGGCCTGGCATGGTCATTGAGAAAATCGCCTTGTTTGTGGGAAATGCATATACAAGCGATGCTATTGCAACATACTATTTCCCTTCTGATGACCCCACTGCGCTTGATTACGATTTTGTCAAAACAATCTCCTCAAATACAGCGCTGAGCGAGATTACCTCATGGGATACTGGGACAGGAACACCTGGAGCGGAAGACACGGTTCACATTGTCTGCGAGAACAGCGCAGTCCTTACGATTGATACGGCAATTAATGCCGATACGTTATGGGTTCAGGGCGGCTCGGTCACGCTTGCGAACGGTGCGAGCATCACTGCGAATATGGTGTTTGGCTCTCCAATCACCGTCGCGGCGTCGGCGACTGCCTCAATATCTGGTGCAAGTGTGTACAATTCAATCGCCTGCGGCAGTTACAGCACGCTGAATATTTCCAACTGCGCCATAAACGGAGCCATTACTGATGGAGATACCTCCAGCAATACCCATGCCACGCTGAATATCACTGACTGCGTGATAATCGGAGGCATCACGGCCGGGCAGAACAACTCCGCAACAATAAACACTGCCGGGGCGGTCGTTTTCCGCTCCTCCGCAGACAACCATTTCAAATACTCTTCGACCTTAAACGTCAACAGCGGCACCACGACATACAATTCAAAGAGCGACAGGAAACTTTGGTGCACTATAAATGTGGCGAAAGGTGCGACGCTTGTGAACAGCAGAAGCGACAGTTTCAATTATGACGCCTCAGCTAACTGGCCAATTCATGCATATATCCGGGGGACTTTGACCTTGAACCAGAAATGGACTGTCGCGGCGGGCAACTACATCCATCTGTATGACGATGCGGTAATCAATGGCTCGGCGAACATACATGCCAATGTCTTAGGAAGCCAAGCAAAGATAGTGTCTGAAAAAGGCACGAGTACAATCACGGCTCCAGTGGAAAAGGGGAATGGTTCGGTCAGCGTTCAAACCAAGGACGGAACGACGCTCGTCCTGACAAGTTCGACGGAGCTGGTAAAGTCAGGCGCTGGTACACTTCAATTGAAGGATGTGGCATGGACGGGTGCAGTTTCCGGAAGTGAAGGGACGGTAGAAGTTTGCAACACCCGAAATACTGCACACTCTCAAGTCTCAGCTTCAGGAATAACCTTTAGCGGAAAAATTAAGTTCACCGCCAAGGGCACTTACGGCGTTTATGTCACGAATAAGGATTTCCTGTCAACAACAGTAATTCCCCAATTGGAACTTGATACAGGCACGTCTACTTACAATAAACTATTCTTCAAGACTACATTTGATGGTGTTACAACAACTATTCGCGACCTGATGGGTTCTGGCGGCTTTACTGCAAAAGACTCATATAGCGTTGCACAGAACCAGACATTCATAAGCAGACAAACGCAAGATACTGAATTTTCCGGCGTTTTCCTTTCAGAAGATGGTGCAACCGACATTCACAAGACAAACCTGATTGTAGAAGGCGATGGCTCGGGAAATGTCAATACATTGAAACTTTCTGGGGCGAATACTTCCAACGGCGAGTTGAAGGTTAGAGACGACGCTAGGGTTCTGTTTTCCTCCACCGGCAGTTGGATGAATGGCACCGTGACGGTGGCCGATGGCGGCGTCCTCGAATCGCAGAATTCGGCGGCAG
Organism: Kiritimatiellia bacterium; assembly: GCA_045540275.1. Taxonomy (GTDB): domain Bacteria; phylum Verrucomicrobiota; class Kiritimatiellia; order RFP12; family UBA1067; genus RGIG8368. Next base: position 3,761 of record JAZQGX010000071.1, read on the forward strand.
TCGCCGCGACGCTGACGCTGCAGAATGGTGCGACGATGACGTTTGTTCCCAATAAGATGGTGACGGTCACGACACTCAATCTGCCGAGCGGAGAGGGTGAGACGGTGACATTTGACATTAATTATGTTCCCGCGCTTGAAGGCACGACGCTTATTAGTAGTTCCTCGATAACGGCGAATACGGATGTCAGCATGATCAAGTGCGAGAATGCCATTATCAAGGCGGAAGCGGAGGCAATCAAGGCGTATCCCGTGGCAACGGTGACGACTTCCGGAAGCGGTGCCGTCGTGGCGTATTCTTCTGTCCAAGAAGCAATTAACAACGCGAGTGCACAAAACGATCAGTATGTGACGGCTTACCAAAGTGAGACGGTTACTGCAGCAGGGGTAATTCTACTTAAGATTGCTGACGGTGCGGTTGTCACTTTGAATAGCAGCAGGGCTGGATATGCATATGGTGATGGAACACATTATTCGGATGGTATTTATGTGTTCTCCGACAGTGTGCAAGTAGCCGCAACTTTCAAATGGAAAACTGCGGTCGCTTCTGGCTCTTGGGGGAGTACTGACAACTGGACTAGTGATGACGGCACAGTTTCTCGAATGCCGGGAAGTTTGGACACTGTTATATTTGAATCTGCTGCCTTGGTGGAAACCCCTGCAAGCGGGTTTAGCTTTGCTGCATTACAAGCCAATGCTTCCGTTACAATCAAGCGTGAGCAGTATGCAATCCGTGAAGGACTGACAAGAACGGTCTCCGCTTATGGGGCAATAAGTGGCACTGGTTCGCTGACGCTTAATGATGGCGTGAATCTGGCTAACGCTTCTGACGCATCTCTTTCGATTGGCGTGCCTGTTACCGTTGCAGGGGCTACTGCTCTTACTGTTGCGGAAGGGGTCGCAGCAAGTTTTACCGGCAGTGGAACGCTTACACTCGATGCGCTTACTTCTACATCTATCGTTGGCGATGGCTGGACTGGCACGGTGTGGCTCAAGAACATAAACAGTGGCAATATTGTCCCCGCGAACTATGGCAATGCTAATTCCGTAATAAAATTCACAGGTGTTACGGGAGAGATACCGACAGGTACTACTTGCTCGTCAATAATAGAGCTTGTGGATGATGGAGCGACGAAGGCATTGACGATTGACTTTACTAGCGCATCGGCTTTCAATACGATCACGCTCTCGGAACTCAAGGGAGATGGTACATTTGCTTTGAAGAGCACTGCAGGATATTATCCGCGTACTACCTTCAAGATCAGCAAATGGGATGCGTTTGAAGGTTCACTCAGTGTTGATCGTGGACGTATCCAGTTTGGAAACGATGCCATAAGCAACGACGAGGATTATTTGCACATACGGATTAGTTCCGGTGCTTCGGTCGATGTTGCTACAGGCAAGACATGGTCGGCAACGCAGGGCTTCCGTGTATATGGCACGCTAAATGCCGTCACGCCGGACAACCTGACAGGCAAGCTTGTCGGATCGGGCCGCGTGGGGTTGGGTAGCTTGCGCTCTTCGGCGTTCACATTCGACAACTGGACTGGCACGGTGGTGCTGCCAGCCATCTCATCCACGCCAAATCAAGGCCACAGGCTCGATTACTACGGTAAGGCTGGCTCTACGATAGAAATCGACAAAGGCTTCAGCGGCTGGTTGAGCGCAGCAAGCGACGACTCACGAAATGTCAAAGCCGCTGTGCGCTTATCAAATAGCAGCTCTATGACGATTACGGGTTCTAATAGTGGCACCACATACGGCTTTGCAAAACTGTCTGGAAACGGCAATTTCACATTTAGTCAGACATACCAGCCTAGTAGCATTACGATTGGCATTCTTGAAGATTATACCGGGACAATTGCCAATACCGACAACGACGGCGGGACACCAACCACGGTGACAATAACCAAAATCATCCTCTCCACTCCGCCATCTGTTGAGCAGAAGCTCGTTTCCAGCACTACGCCGGACACTGTTTCGCTCTCCGGCGTCTATGTCGGCGAGACGCAGCAGGATGTCCTTCTGGAAAAGAAATCGAATGGCATCTATGTGGCGGCGACGGTGGAAACGGAGACGGTAGGCGAGGATACGGTTAAGGTGCTGGATACGGGGTCGAACACGGCGGTTGACGCAAGCAGCCTCAGCGGCAAGGTGGCGATACCGGGGACGGTTGCCCAGATAACGGGTGTTGCGGCTGAAAATCTCCTCTTGAAGGTGACATATACGCCGGACGGCGGAGATTCGACGACTGGCTATTACGCCGGAATTCTCACACTCGACGCCAGCGGCAATG
>JAZQGX010000072.1:0-36929 GCA_045540275.1 Kiritimatiellia bacterium
GCCCGTGATACCACATGCTCTTCGGATTGGCGTTCGTGCGGTACATGTCGAGATAGTGGGTGTTGCCCATGTAGAACTGCGAGCGGAACTTCGCGGTGTTTTCGGGTGCGATCAGCGGCAGAACCGTGGTCGACGACAGAACGTGCTGTTTCAGATAATAATCGTCTATCGCCGAGCGCGAATACGCCTCCGCGCCTTCGACAACGCGCACCTCGGGCGGCATCACGTCGATCATTCCGTTGAGGAAGTAATGAAGAAGTTCACCCGACTGGTCGACGTTGTTGAGCGGATACGGCTGGCGCCCCTCCTCCATCCAGAAAGCGAACTTCTTGAAGCACCAGAGTGACAGAATGACCGCATCGGGGAACTCCTTGAAGACGCGCGAGAAGACTTCGCGTCCGCGCTGACGCGCGAGCTTCGCGGTCTCGGCGAACGACGGATCTTTATAGCAATGGATATACTGCGCGAAAGCTCCACCCTGGGCCGCGTATTCCTCGGGGTCGAGCATCAACCCCTTAAGCCCGGCCTCCTTGGCGAGCCACGCGACATTAGCCATGTTCTCGGCGTAATTCGCCCAGCCATTGTCGTCGTTCCAGTTTATGCGGTTATGCCCGCTCGGAGACATCCAAAAGAGAAGCATGCTTTCGGTGAGATTCGGCTTCTTGGCGATCTCCTTCAGGTAGGGAAGATGCTTTTTAAGCGCGTCGCGCGTCCAACGCTGCGTCGGATGCATGATATGGGAGTGCTTGGCGGTAACGATGTTTCCGCTTGAATCGGCGACTAAAGCGTCGATGCCGATGGCGACGCCGTCGAGATATGGCGTATGCTTTACGAACTGATCGGCGTTAGCGAGTATGTTCGACGGCGTTGTGGCGAAAACGTCGAACAAAAGTCCAATATACTTCTTGTCGTATCCGCCCGCGGTCGCCAGTTTCGCGTCGGCGCATGCCGGAATCGCGTCTGCCGCCGTTACGACGCCTGCCGTCAGCGCGCACACCGCAGCGGCCATTATCCTGATCGCCATCGGTTTAATGTATGTTTTTCTGATAGATGTTTTCATAACCCCTCCTCTTGTTTTAGATTCAATTGTACCTCAATAACCGTCATAAGTAAATTGTCCAATACACAACTTGATGTTATACCATTCGAAACTTCAACAAAACCGAACACGGTCAATTTAAACCCTACTTGCCTTTTTCCTTCAAGGCCTCCGCGGGCCAGACGGGAAGAGGCTCGCCGATCTTATAAACCTTAAAATCCTTAAACTCGAAGCGGGTGTAGCCTTGGTAAATCTCGGCGGAAACATCGAAATAAAGTTCATCGGCGCCATCCGGTACGCGAACGACGACTTCTCCCGACTGCCACACGTCATCTGCTCGGGATTCGGTCATCACAATCTGAGGGATACAGGCTTTCGACTCGATTCTCTTGCCGTTCCCCCGGAAACAGGCATTGAGATAGACATAACCAGGACCGCGTCGCTTCATCGAAAGGCCTGCCGTATAAAGCGCTCCCGGCTGAACCCCTTTGACGGTAAGATCGTGCGGCGCTTTTTTAAACGTAATAAATTTATTGCGATGATCGACAACGCGAACGGCAACCGGAGCCAGGGTCTTAAGTCCAAGGTGCCTTAGAAAAGCAAGGCGCTTGGCAATCGGCGTGACGATGTTTTTCGGTATCCTTATCTCGCCAACGACAATATCGACGACATGAGGGCAATCCGCGATACCGCCAGGAGCGCTCGTCACGTCAGGAGCATAAAGCGCGGTCAGAGATTTAAGATTCTTCAAGTTTAAAATCCGAGCGACCGGATACCCCGTATCATCTTTGACGTTCGTAAAATCGAGAACGCCGGAGCCGACAGTCTTCTCGTTCTCGCCGAACACCGAGAATGTGCCGCTTTTCTTGTCCACTCTCGCCGTCAGGCGCCAATTACCGTCAGTAAGAATATGAGCCTTGGCATCATATTTCCATTTCGCCACAGACGGATTCTTGAGCGGCTTTGAGAGCTTATACAGCCGATTGATCGCAATGCGCAGATAGCCCACACGCTCATCTGCATAAAGTTTCGCGCCTAAATCAAGAACAAGTTCATCTACATCTTCGGGAACGACAACCTCACATTCGGCCGCAAGATAGCCGCCGCGCAGACGGGGTTGATCGCGGTTGATTTTGATCTCCACAGGCTTTGAGGACGAAAGCCTGCCGTTTTTCTTCCAATAGACAAAGGGAGTTGCCGCGCCGTCGCGGAAACTGCCTTTCTTGGCGCCGAATTCGGTGACGAGAAATGAAATGGCATAATGTTCACCGGCCTTGACATTCTTAACGGACGGTCGATCATTTTCCTTTTGATGATATTCACGCACACCGCCCTTTTCTTCCAACTGAAACCCCTTAAGATCCTTGGCGAGATTGACCAGTTTACCGTCCTTGGCGAGCGCCTCCTTGCGCAGAGCGGCGAGTGCCAGAGGGGCTTTGGCCATCATAATGGTCTCTGTCATCCCCGGAGCCAATTCTTCCCAGGTTGCTTTATTCGCGAAATGACCGTCACGCCAGTTGAAAAGTTTTCCGTTCGCTTCCGCATAAAGCCAGACATACTTCGTCGCCGTCTGCAGCGACTGCTCGAAGTTAAGGCGCATGTGCTCCAAACGGGAACCGTCGACAGGCCCGAAATACCATCTGGTCTTCGAATTCGCATTCGTCCGGTACATGTCAAAATAATGCGTGTTGCCGAGATAGAACTGCGAACGGTATTTTGCCACATTTTCAGGCGCGATCAGCGGCAATACCGTCGTCGATTCCAAAACGTGCGCATTCACATAGTAATTGTCGATCGCCGAGCGTGAATACGTCTCAGCGCCCTCGACGACACGAGCTTCAGGCGGCATCACGTCAATCATCCCGTTGAGGAAGTAATGGAGAAGCTCGCCCGACTGATCGACGCTGTTGAGGGGATAAGGCTGACGACCATTTTGCAGCCAATAATGGAACTTCTTGAAACACCAGAGCGAAAGAATGACCGCATCAGGATATTCCTTAAATACGCGCGAAAAAACTTCACGCCCGCGCTGACGCGCAAGCTTCGCCGTCACTTCAAACGGAGGATCTCTGTGACAGAGGCTGTACTGCGCGAAATTTCCGCCCTGAGCGGCATATTCTTCAGGGTCGAGCATAAGTCCTTTAAGCCCCGACTCCTTTGCGAGCCAGGCGACGGCCGCCATATTTTCGGCGTAATTCGCCCAGCCCTTGTCATCGTCCCAGCCGATGCGATTGTCGCCGGTTGGCGACATCCAGAAAATAAGCAGACTTTCAGTAAGATGAGGCTTCTTGGCGATCTCACTTAAAACAGGGATGTAACGCTTCAGTCCCTCTCGTGTCCAACGCTGCGAGCCGTTCATTATCTGGGAATGAGAGACCTTTACGACACTTCCATCCTCAGCAACGGCAGGAATGTCCTTTATGCTGATCGCCACACCATCCACATAAGGGGCGTATCTGGCGAATTGATCGGCATGTGCGAGAATGTTCGAAGGCGTCGTTGCGATAACATCGAAGAAAAGCCCGATATACTTGCTGTCCAAACCGCCCGCCGTCGGGAGTTTGGCGCTGCTGTCGCACGGAATCGCATCCGCCGCAGCGATATTCGTCGCGATTGCGCAAAACGCTGCCAATGTCATTTTTATACTCGTTTTCATATCTTCTCTCTTCCGTTTTCTTTTTTCGGTCGCCGAGGACGACCCCCTCCCTTTTCATTTCTCTGCTGTCATTCCCTCTCACGCCGCCCATTCACCGTATAGTCACCGCCAGCCCTCTCTTCGGCGTTTTCATCAGCCAAAACGATGGCCAATTCGTCTGAAACGCACCAGGTACCCGCGGAACACAAAAAGCGATCACTTCGTGCTGTTCAGGACGAGAAAGCTCCACCTCTTTTTTCTCCTCATCGTATTGACACATTGAGGTATCTTTCTTCATATAGGATTCAACGAGCTGATCTCGCGTCCGCAGGCTGCTGCCTGCATAATCCGTCCAATTCCTGTTGTTGAAATCCTTCTTAAGGAGCACATGATAGCCTTCGGCGATTTTAGCCAAGCCTTCGATCATATTCTTCTCGTTAAGATAAACCTTTGAAAAGGGAGTGGTCACGTTACCGATAGACTTAGGGTGAAGGATTGACGGGGGCGTTTCATGCAGATAAATTTTCGCTCCCGGCGCGAGATTCACCAAGGAATCGGGACGAATTTCATACGCAAACGTTAAGAAGGTCACCTTCTCAAGACTGGTGCAATCCTTAAAACAGGAATTCCCCACAACATTGGTTGTCGTCAAGTTCGGAAAGTTCCATTCAATCTCGCCATCCAAATTTGAGCATCCGTTAAACATTTCGAACTGGGCATAATTACTGCCAAGTTTGGTTATTCCGGGATGAAGCATTCCACGAATGGAGTCGCCCGACAAGGAACGGCATCCACTGAAAGCCGCCATTGGTATCTCCTTAAGAGCCTCGGAAGTTATCACGGTTTCAAGTGAAGTGCAATTTGCAAAGGCATAAGTTCCTACTTTTACGACATGCGGCATTGAAACAGACGTGATTTTTCCGCATCCCCTGAATGCACTGTCAGCAATACCAGTACATTTCGGTAAACTCAACTCGCCGCTCAAGGAAGAGCATCCGTTAAAGCATCCGATGGAAATCGATGAAACATTGAGCGTAGAGGGAATAAACTCTTCAAGTTTACTGCACCCCCAAAACGCTCTATCTTTTAAATTCAACTGTTCGGATTGTGAGCTTAATTCAACTTTCTTAAGCGATGTGCAGTTATCCCTAAAACTACCTACTCCAATCGTCTCGCACTTAGGAGCGATAAACTCTGTCACATACTTAGCGCCCGCACTCGGAACTCCTGAAAATGAAACGGCATCGTAAACCTTGCCGTCAGAATCGGTAATCGCCGTTAAATCAATTGTGCTTTCTCCCGATCCGGCAAACGAACCGTTGGTACCAGTGACATCAAGTTTATCCGTTGTATTCTTCACCAATGTCGCCGTAAAAGTCCACACCCCGTCAGACAATGACTTATCATTAGGATTGTAGGTAAACGCCGCATTGGCAGAGAAGCCTGTTATAGCCGCCAAAACAGCTATCACACATTTAATGTAAATCTTCATAACCAATCCTCTCTCTTTGTAAGCCAATTATATCTAAATTATCAACCGAGGTAAATTGCCTAATTCGCAACTTAAAATTATATTATTTGCAACTCTGTCAAACTGTCAAACTGCCAAACTCGCAAACTGGTTCTACTTGCAAACTTTATCGTCCGCACCGTAATCTCAATTCAAATGTTGCCATCCACCTTCGCCAAGGCTACGGTGGACAGGGTGTGAAAGTGTTGCCAAGTCCAATTACCAATTCCAATTGACAGTCTCCGAACCTCCTAATCTCCGAGTCTCCCAGCAGCGAAAGCAATATATGCGGTTCGGGTGGGATTTCTCTCGCAGAACCTATTACCTCTTACCTGTTACCTATTACCTCTAACCTAAAGAAAGGTAAGAAGTAAGAGGTAAAAGGTAAGAAGTGTCCTCGCGCATGGGAGGGCGAGCGTCCTCGCGAGCCGCAACGGATAAAGTGAAGAATCTTCCGGGGAGTGTTGACATAAAACCATAAAAAAGTATATATTGTTTCCATGAAGACAACACTTGACATTCCTGACAGCGTATACCGCGAGTTCAAGGTCAAGACGGCGCAAAACGGCGAGAAGATGCGAAATGTCGTCCTTGCGTTCATCGTGGCCTACAACGCGGACGAATGGCGTGTCCCGGTTTCAGCGCCTCGAAGCCGCAAGACGGCGACTTCCAAGATGCCGGAATGGGCTGGAATTGCCGAGCCGTTCATAACAAGGTTTCCCGACGATCCCCTTGACGCGGAAAAGATGCGCGACGACATAGTTGCGTTCAGAAGAGGAGCTGGTGAATGATGTACGGATGCGACACCTCCTTTCTGATGCGGATTCTCACCAATCATCCCAAGCCGCTTTCTCTGAAGATTATAGAGACTGCCTACAAGCGAGTTCTTGAGGGGTGCGTCTTCGAGATATCCGACACGACGCTATCCGAAGCCTACTATGCCCTCCAGGCGAGCTACGGAGTCTCTAAGGCGGATGCCTTGTTGCTTTTGAGAAAGATTTCAGAGGCAAAGGGCTTTGCCGTGAGCGACCATGCTCGGGATGTGCTGGCGCTGCCGAATCTGGAAAGGGCGCGACCAGGATTCGTCGATCGTCTCATACACGGCGGATACCTTGCCGACAACAAGACGACAGTCGCCTGCGAGAAGTCGTTTCGCAGGCTTCCGCTCACCGAGGTCCTGCCGTGACGGAAAGAAGATGAAGCGATTCGAGCCCCTGAATGGAGCCGACTATTCGTGCTTTTTTGTGTGGAGTCTCCTTCAGATCATCGGGGCGCATTGGACCTTTGAGCATGTTCCGATGGACTGGCTGACCGCTATATTCGGCATAAGTGAAATCAAAAAGGAGCGTGTATGAAAATCAAGAACCTCTCTTCTTCGGTGCTGAGTCACCTGCGCGGCGGGTTCGTCCGCTTTGCGCCGTTCAACGTACTGGCCATAATCTGGGCGGCATGTCTCATCTGGGGCAACCATGTGCCATCGCGCGAAGCCGCAGTACACCGAATCATTGTTTCGTTCGCTGCCGGAGCATGCTGGGGAATGCTTTTCGCGCTTGCCGCGCGACTTGCGGTTGAGCGGCGCGCGTGCCGGGCAACGCTGACGCACGCGCTCCCAGCGATCACGGGCGCGATAATGGCCGCGCTCGGCGCGTGGTTTTGGTATCACGTGCTCCAAACGGATGTCGGATACTTCTTCTGGGAAATGGTTTACTTTGGGAGTGCCGTTACAGTTGCGTCATTTGCCGTGGCGCAGCTGTTCGGCAAACGGAACGCGTGGACGGTATTCGGACGAATTTTCCTCGCTGCCGTTTTCGTGGGGCTTGTCTCCTTCGCCGTGTTCCTAGGATCCATGCTCTGCATCGCCGCTTATGATGGGCTGATTGCCAAAGTGAGCCGACGCGTATGGGGCGACATGTACATTCTGGTCTGGTGTTTTCTGGCGCCCGTGTTTATGGCGGCAATGCTTCCGAAGGACAACGAACCGACCGAACATCCCAAGGCTTTCACTGTGCTGTTCTGGTTCCTTGTCCCAATCGGGATGGCGTTGCTTGCCATCTTGTACGCCTACATTGCCAAGATTGTGTTTACCTGGTCTATGCCGTCTGGCACGATGAACTGGTTCGCGTCCTGCGCCGTTGGCGGCTATCTCTTCCTTTGGCTTTCGTTGCGCTGTTCTCGCGTGCGGCTTTTCGCCTTCTTGGCGCGCTGGGGTTGGGCCGCGCTCCTGCCCGTTGTCGCCACGCAGATTGTCGGCATCGTGATACGATACAACGCCTACGGGCTCACCGCGCCGCGCATGGCGGGAATGGCCACGCTCGCCATCGGCATCTACGCGCTTGCGCTCGCTGCCCTCGACCGCTCGGCGAGGAGCGCGTTCATCGTGATGGCCGTCGCGGGATTGGTCTTGACCGTTTCGCCCCTCAACATATTGGACGTGCCGATCATGCAGCAGACGGCGCGCCTGAGGGCGGCATTGGAACGGGCGGAATGCTTTGCAGACGGCAGCTTTTCCGTGCCCGAGAAGCCGAACATCGCAGAGAAGGATGCGAAGATCATCGATGGGGCCTGGCGCTATCTGACGGAACGCGGCCTGACATTTTTCCGGTACGCCGGGGAAAGAAAGAACGCAGATTCATTGCGTCTGCGCCAAGGCGTCTGGAATCGCAACACGTTCACGCGCGACATCGCGGAGACTGTCCGGAAGCTGTCTGGACAGAAGCGGCCCGACTTGCCGAAAATGCTCAAGATCAATTCGGCGAAGTTCACCGGGAGAAGGCGGGGCTTGCCGGATTCCAAGACAACCAACCATTTCGGCCTTGGTCATGATTCTGGGACCGTGGACATCACCGGCTACACGAAATTCGAAACCGTCGCTCCGATTTTCGGCTCCGAGAGCGGCAAGTATTTCGTTGCGCTGTCGCAGGCCGACCCGACAAACCGCATCGACGTGACGGTGCATGTGAAGAAGCTCCTCGGCAATTCCGGCGCCGCCGCCGACACGGCGGACGGCAACTATCACAGCTACACCCTGCGAGCTGAAGACGCAGTATGGAAGCTCGCTCCGGATCTAGCGTTCGTGGTGACAAGCCTGACCCTCTATCATCCACCGAAAGAACAACGGATGGGACACTGCCTGTATGGTTACATCTTGCGCAAGTGAGGCATCATCTATCTCATTGTCAAACTCGCAAACTGTCAAACTGACTCTACTTGCAAACTTTGTTCAAGTTGGGGAAGTTGTGACAGTTTTACAATTTGGCAGTTGGACAGTTTTACAGTTTTTATAGTTTGACCCCACAAACTAAGAGAACGGACTCCGCACTTCTTGCCTTTTACCTCTTACTTCTTACCTTTCTTTAGGTAACAGGTAATAGGTAACAGGTAAGAGGTAATAGGTTCTGCGTCTGCGAGAGATATCCCATTCCATATTGCTTTCGCTGCTGGGAGACTCGGAGATTAGGAGGTTCGGAGACTGTCAATTGGAATTGGTAATTGGACTTGGCAACACTTTCACACCCTGTCCACCGTAGCCTTGGCGAAGGTGGATGGCAACATTCAAAATGAGATTACGGTGCGGATAATGAAGTTTGCAAGTAGGGCAGTTAGCGAGTTTGGCAGTTTGGCAGTTAGACGGGACTGTCCCCCTATTCAGTGTTTCGCCGAGCGCGTTTTGAGAATCGCAATGAGTAGCACGGTCGATGCGAACCATACCGCAAGGGGACCGGCCCATTCGCCGAAAAGGTGCACAACGCCCGGCGAGAACATCTGACCGAATGTGATGAAAACGGGCTTGAACGCCTCTTCGCAAAGATACGCTAGAAGCGAGGTGCGTCCAAAGAGAACAAGCAGGGACACGGACTTTCGCGCTGCGGACGATTCCGCCAAACGGATGTCGAAAAACGCATACAGCGCGGCAAGCGCGAGCATGCTCCACCCCATCGCCTGCGCGGTGAAAGAAAGCGTGTAGATATGCTTGATCGGCGGAATCACCGGAACGAGCGCCCAACCGGCAGCAAGAAGGACCGCGCCGAGAACAACGAGCCGCACCGCACGGCGATACGGAACGAACCTTTCATCCTTCAGCATCTCGCTGGCGCACATCCCCGAAAGCCCCATCGCGGCGAACATCGGAACCGTAGCCCACCAGCTGAAACCCGGATCGCAGAGTTCGAGGACGCGCGACGTCGACGGGACTGTAAACGGAACGAACCACCGCTCGAAAACGATCGCGGCGTTGCCGGTCTTCGAGTAGTCGCCGAAGAACGCGAGCGCGAGCGTATAGAACAGAGCGAGCGCGACAGGAATCGCGAAACGCACGGCCCGGGACGGAATGATGTAGACAACCGCGCACGCAAGATAACCGACGGCGATCGTCTGGAGCGTGTTGTTGAACGGACTTATCACATCCGCATCAAGCGTCAGAAGACGCCCCTGCACCACCATGCCGAGAAACCACAGCATGGTGAAGCGCGACAGGACGTGCCGCCAGTATCGCCAGCGCGCCTGTCCGTCATCAAGCCTGCCTTTCATCGCAAACGGAACTGCCGCGCCGCTCATAAAAATGAAGAGCGGCATAATGATATCCCACAGCGTAAAACCGCCGTACGGGTGCGTAAACTGGAATAACAGTTCTTTCGGCAATCCGAAGGACTTATCCAGCGCCCACACGAACGGCCCGATCACCGTCAGAAGGAATATGTCTGCGCCTCTTAAAATATCAAGCGACAGAAGTCTCTTCTTCATATTCTCTTTTCTGTCCTTTCAGCGGTTAGTGCCACGCCCGCGCTTTGCGCGTGAATGTTCATGGAGATAACGTTTTTGACAGGATTTACAGGATTGACGGGATTTTATTAGCGCAATAATCTTGTAAATCTTGTTAATCCTGTCTGAAGTTATAGGCAAGTTGTTAGAAGTTCCCATCTCTCGTTTCGACCGATTCGCACCCCGACATTTTTCGAATCCTGATGAAATTGACGACGCACATTCCAAGCGCGAGAAGCCCCGCGGCGATCGCGCCGATCCATTTAAAGGAAACCGTCAAATGATAAACGACCCAGCACCAAAACGCCGAAGCGAAGTCGAGGGCCGCACCCCCTTCGAATCCGTCCGGAATCTGAATATCCGAAAGGTTCGCCGCCACAATCGCCTTGGAAAACGCAGGAGTCAGATTTGTCACAAAATACAAACCGGTAATTAGCGCGACCAGACCGACTGCAAAGGTTTTTAGCACATTGCCTTTCGTAATCGGAAGAACGCACGGAAAAAGGTAGAACACCCCCGCCAAACTCGCCAAAGGAAGGAACTTGTTGCCCGGCAGGAATACGGACAGGAACAATATTACAGGAATAAGAAGGATCGAAACGACGAGCGTTGTGGGGTGCCCGATCACCAGCGCGGGACTCATTCCGATCGATAGTCCCTTCAATCCGGAGAACCTGCGTTCCACCATCGAACGCGTCGCCTCGGAAATAGGTTTAAGCCCTTCGATAAAAAGCCCCGTGATGCGCGGAATAAGCTCCATTACCGCACCGAGCGTAACGCCGAGTTTAAGAATCGAGGGCACAGAGGATTTGACCGAAGGAAGCGAATCGCATTTTAAAACTCCAATCGCCATACCGATGACAAGTCCTAAAAAGAGGGGGTCGCCCAGAATACCGAATTTTTTCTTCATTCCCGCGGCGTCGATATAGAGCTTATCAAACCCGGGGATTCGGTCAAGCAGCCACCCGATTGCCACCGCAAACGGTGTGAAACTCTGGCAGAACGGCTGGGGAATCGAAATCCCCTCCACATCCTTGTAATACGACTGAAATCCCTTTGCGGTAAAATCAGCCATACAAAGAGTGATGACATAAAGGACTATCGCCGCATAAAACGCCCATGCTAAAGAGCCGCTGACAAAAAACACCATCGCACCGATGAAAGCAAAATGCCAGTAGTTCCAAAGATCGATATTGACCGTTCTCGTCGTTCCGGTCAACAGCATCAAAACATTCACCCCGAGACAGACGGGGATGATGAACGCGCCGACGGCGGTGGAATACGCCACCGCCGCGGCGGCAGGCCATCCGAGATCGAAAAACGGAAGATTCAGTTCATAAAGGTCCGTCATCCCTTTAAGCGCCGGTCCAAGGCTTGACGTTAAAAGCCCAGTTACAACACCGAGACCCACAAACCCAACACCAACGAGAAGCCCCGACTTGAGCGCCTTTGAAAACTTAATCCCTATTATTGTGCCGAGGACGGTGAAGATAAACGGCATCATCACCGCCGCGCCGAGCCCTATAATGTAAGCGAAAGCTTCTTTCATCTCAACTTCTCCGGTTTCGCGAAGTCTCCCTCGAATTTAAGCGGGAGCGAATAGACGTTGAAACCACGGTCGCAGAAATACATCCTGCTGATGGACGGTTTAAGCCCGTCGCCGTCGAACCAGAACGCGGCGAAATCGCGATGGTAATTGAGCGGCTGACGCGCGTAGTTGTGGTTGCGCGGGCTGTTCTTCGTCAGCTGACGCTCCTTCTTCCATGTTTTGCCGCCGTCGCAAGTGCGCCACGCCGCAAGCTCGCCGCCAGGATTGTACGCCTGCGGTCCGAGTTCCGTCGCTCCGAGAAGCGTCCAGTCGTCGTCGGAATTCACATACAGAACGCCGAAGTCGTAATTGTTGCCGCTTTCGATTCCGGTGCGGATCTCCTTCCACTCGCTTCCGGTCCAGCGTGCGATACACCAAATGCGCGGCCCGTTCTCGGGACCGGCCTCATAGCCTTTGCTGAGCAGATACAGGATGAGCGGACGCCCGGCGGAATCGTATCTGACTCCTTTGATGTAGGCGTTGAGTCCCTGTTCGCGGTACTTGAAAACGAGCGAGGGATTCTCACGCTTCTCAATCGGAAGCGTCACGGTTTGACCGGCGGCGTTTTTCCAGGTCTTGCCGAAATCGTCCGTCTCTACATAAAAGACATCGGTGCGGTAATTGAGCGGCTTCGGGCGCATATCCTCAGGGTGACGGTCAAAAGTGACGCCAATCTTACCGTTCGGAGCCTGCCACGAGCGCAGATAGTCGCCGTCTTCAATAAAGACAAACTTCCGCTTATCAGTCCAATTTCTCCCGTCTCCGGAAGTTGAAATATAATTAAGGCGTTGCCATTCCCCGTCGGTATTATATACCGTGCTGATTAAAAGACAGCCTTTACCGTTTACGAACCACGGCTGAGTATACGAGAAGTTACCGGCCCATACAATCTCAAAGTGCGAGATGTCATACGGGCGGACACTCTTGGAAATACAAGACGGACGGGTTAATCCGTGACTGGGGGAGAAGATGTAAATGTACCCTTTCGCGTCAATGTTCATCACGGGATTGTCATGCGCGTCGATCGAATGCTTGTCGACGACAATCGTCGGCCGCGCCACGAGACCGGTTTTGTGATCGTAGTAGGAAATGCAGTGATAAAGCGTTGTATTCAGCTCATCCGTTCCGCCCCAGCAAAAGAACGTCTTGTCGACCTTTGGCGCGTAAACACCCATCGGCACATAGCCCTCGAACGCCGAGCCCATCGCGCCCGAATATTTGAAGCGGTATTTGCCCTTGATGCGCTGATTGTAATACCAGATTCCCCTGAAGCCGTCGTCCTTGGCGTTCAAAAGTTTCGGGCAGGCATGGGGAAGATCCTCCCAGCCTTCCTTGAGGCGGATAAAGAGAGGCTCGTCGCCGCGCAGCACCTCGCCGCATATCCACAACATCGCCGCCTGACCGTGGGGATCGCCGTTGCAGCAAGGGCGCGAAAGATACCACTTGCGATCCGCCTTTGCCGCAGTGCCGATGCAGGTTTTGGCAAGGTTGCCGTCTTCGTCGATGCGCGCGCAAAGCCCCTTCCACGCCTTCGCGACCGCCGGTCCGAAACGCTTCTCGTCGAGCCAGCCGTTCCTTACACCCGCCGCCATCGCGAAGGTAAACATTGCAGAGCCGGACGATTCCGTCCATGAACCCGCGTCGTCGACGAGCTGACCCCAAAGACCGTCCTTCTGCTGATGTTCAAGAAGCGTTTCCATCATTCTCACGTAACTGCGCATAATATGCTCACGCAGGAACGCTTCCTTGCGCGGAAGATGCTTCAGTACATTAGCCATCGCCGCCGCCATCCAGCCGTTTCCGCGGGCCCAGCGGAAAGGAACTTTATAGGCGTGATTGTAAAGTCCGTTATCAAGCTGAATACGGTCGAGAAAGAGGGCCGTCTCACGCGCGGCGCGGTCGAGATAAACGTACTTTCCGGTCGCGAGATACGCCTGAAGCTGAAGGAGCGTGATCATATACGCATCATCGATCCAAAGACGCGTCTGATCGGTGTAGCCCATGTTCCACCATTCCATGCGCATCGACATCTTCTCGACGTTGTAAGGCGGCGGCGGATCGTCGGCCTTGGGCTTTTCCCACTGCATATCGGCGTATTTCAGCCCGAGCTCCATCGCTCTCTTGTCGCCGTTTAAAATCGCAACCGTCAGCGGCACCGCGCCGACGACGGTATAGTCGACGTGCTTGAATTTAGGAAGAATCCCGTGCTTCGCGCCGCCCGGATAGAACGGCTCCATCTTGGCGATAAGTTCGCGCTCCAGCGTCTCGTCGCCCATGTAGCGCGCGCACATCATCGCATTCGCCCAAAGCGTGACGACGGAATAGTGGATAAACTGCCCGGGGCGCCCTTCGGGATAGCAGACGATTTCGGGAAGATTCTTTGCGAAACCTTTCGGGCGATAGGCGTCGACCTCGGTCGAGGCGAGATGGCGCGAAATAAGCGTTGCGACACGCTTGGCGTCAACGCGCGGGATATACTCTTCAAGTTGAGAGCTTTTTGCAGAAGCCGAAAGCGCGACAAGCGCTACGGCAACTGTACTTGCAATACTTTGTTTCATTTGTTCTCCTTAAATATTTCGGCGAGTGAGGACACGCGCCATCCTATTTTCAATTCTCTTTTCCCCCGATTACCTAACACTAATAGCAAGGCCTTTTTGTGGAACTTTCACAACCCAAAATCCATAAACACCATTAAGATTCTTATCGGCGCTTTTTTTGATAACAAAGGCAAGCACTCCTCTGGTCAACAGTTTTACACTATTATTGTCGGCAACTTCGCACATTACCGCATCGCTGCGCAACTTGGTAGCGACATCCGCCCATGTCCGGACAACACCGCTATATTCACCGCTCCAATTATTGAAATACTCTTTTCTGATTACATAATGACTCTCTTCGATTTTTGCAAGCCACGCATCATAATTGTCATTTAAATAGACTTTGGGATATGGACCTGTCTTATTACCGACCGCACACACAGCAAAAACATCCGGAGGATTTGGCTGCATATATAATTCCGCTCCAGGCGCAATCTCTGCAAACGCCGAGCCCCGAATTTCTTTGACGGGAGTTTTAAAGTCGACACGCGAAAGTTTCGTACAGTTCTGGAACAATCCCGATCCGACGATATTTACATCATTTCCGTTCTTATCGACTGACATTTCAGGAAAATTCCATTCCACACGATCCAATAAAGCGCACCCGGTAAAAACGTATTTATATCCTGAATCATAAGCTCCATCGCCTAATTGCGTAATATCTTCGTCAAGCATCTTACGAAAAAAATCACCCGACAGGGAGGAACATCCTGAAAACGCAGAAGTGCCCAAAAATGAAACATCATCAGAAATCTCAAGTGTTTTTAGGTTTGCGCACCCTAAAAATGTCGAAGGTGAAAGAGAAGTAACCTTGGGCAGTGAAATATTGTCTAATAATTCACAATCGCTAAATATACCATTTCCTAATGTTGTACAATTCGGAAAACTGAAACCACCCTTCAGGCTTGCACAGCCAGCGAAACAGCTGATATTTATTTTTGTGACAAGAATCGTCGTGGGATAAAAATCAACAAGCCTTGCGCAGTCCATAAACGATCTGTCGGCGAAGGTAGCAAACTCGGAACTCAACTCTACTTTAGTCAAGTTGGAACACCCGGCAAAGCATCCGTTCCCATAAAGTTTTTTACATCCCGGAGCAATAAACGCGGTTAATTTACTTGCATGCGTTTTAAAATAATTAGCTGCGTTATAAGAAAAATTCTTAAACTCTACGACCTGATACCGCTTATTATCGGCAGCGTGGACGTCGGTGAAATCAATCGAAAATGTTTCCGGTGCAGAATCGTTATTGAACCGGCCGCCGCTTGCGTCTACCGTAAGCTCATTTTCATTTGCCAAAGTCGCCGATAACGTCACCGTCCCGTCGGTCAATGTTCCATTAGCAGGATCGTATATAAATGCCGCATTGGCGGACGCGGCAACGATTCCGGCAGATAAGGCCAACATCAATTTAGCACAAGCTATCATAACACGTTCCTTTCTTTGTGACTTTTAACTACCTCGCAAGCCACCCGCCGTCGACCGGCAGAACAATGCCGTGAACATAGTCGGCGGCAGGCGAACAGAGAAAAACGCACGCGCCCGCGATGTCGGAGGCTTCTCCCCATCGACCCGCCGGGATGCGCTCGAGAATCTGGCGCGAGCGCACGGGATCCGCTCGCAGCGCGGCGGTATTGTCGGTGGCGATATACCCGGGCGCGATCGCATTCACGTTAACGCCCTTCGACGACCATTCATTGGCGAGTGCCTTTGTAAGCTGCCCGATCGCCCCCTTTGACGCAGCGTATCCGGGAACGGTGATCCCGCCCTGAAATGTAAGGAGCGACGCGGTAAACACAATCTTGCCGTAGCCGCGCTTAACCATATCCTTGCCGAATTCGCGCGCAAGAATAAACTGGGAGTTGATATTGACATCCATCACCTTGTCCCAATATTCATCGGGATGCTCGGCGGCCGGTTTACGAAGAATGGTGCCAGCGTTGTTGACGAGAATATCAATCTGATGCGACTTTTTGATTTTCTCGATAAACGCATACACCGCATCGCGGTCGCTTAAATCGCATTCAGCGGAACTTGTGCGTACTACCGTTGCCCCCGCTTCTTCAAGCGCGTCGGCCATAGCCTTGCCGATGCCGCGGTTGGAACCGGTTACGAGAGCCGTCTTTCCTGTAAGATCGTATGTTAGCATTTTTAATCCTCCCGGCGCGTGGGGACACGCGCCCTCCCTTTTACCTCATCTCGGAGACGGGGATTTTATCCATGTCGCCATAGTCGAGGTTTTCGCCGCACATTCCCCAGATGAACATGTAGTTCGATGTGCCCGCGGCGGAATGGACGCTCCATTCGGGAACGGTAATAGCCTGTTCGTTATGCAGCCACACGAGACGCTGTTCGCGCGGCTGCCCCATCTGATGGCAGATCGCCTGACCTTGAGGGACATTGAAATAGAAGTACGCTTCCATGCGGCGGTTGTGCCAATGCTGGGGCATCGTATTCCACACACTGCCAGGCTTAAGTTCGGTAAGTCCCATCTGAAGCTGGCAGCAGCCGCCCCCCTTCCTTTTCGAGAGAACTGGCCAGACAATCAGCTGGTTGATTACACGGTCGTTCGACTCCTCCATCTTTCCGGCGAGAATGTAATTGCCGATCGTGTAATCGGGATCTTTGCACTTCTGATCGCTCGTAATCTTCTGCGTTACGTATTCCTTATAGGCAGGCGCGGAGTTGATGTAGAACTTCGCGGGATTCTTCGGATCGTCAGATTTAAATATTACAGTCTTCTTCCCGCAACCGACATAGAGTGCCTCCTTGAACCTGAGCGCGTAGTCGTTGCCGTCAACCGTCACTACGCCGCTTCCGCCCACATTGATGACTCCAAGCTCGCGCCGGTCGAGAAAATGCTTCGCCTTAAGTTCGGTAAAAGTTTCAAGTTCGAGCCTCTTCGTCACCGGCATCACGCCGCCGTAAATAAGGCGGTCGTACATCGTGTAGGTGACGTTGATTTCATCGGGCGCCATCACCTTCTCCATCACAAAGCGCGAACGGAGTTTAGAAGTATCGTACGTTTTAACATCATCCGGATGGCACGCCGTCTGAACCGTATAATTCACGCCCGCAGCGCAAATACCCGCAAGAATCGCAGACCCGACCATTATCAACCTCTTCATTTTATATGCTCCTTTTTTTGACAACAACTTATTGACTCTTTCCCGTTCCCCGCTTCCATCACAAACGCAAACCATTTTTCAGCCGTGGCAAATACTCCCGCTCCGCCCCACGCGGCTCCCGCATGAAAAACAAGCTTTTTGTTGGCCGGGATCAAAAGACAAACCGAACCAAGTTCATCGAGCATGACTTTCAACGGACCGCAGGACGGATCAACTTTGATTGCCGTCATCGTCCAATTCGCGCTCTCCGGTTCATAATGCGCGGCATAACCGGCACCTGGGTCAATCTTGTGAATACCATCATGTCCGCGAGCAGGCGAAATATCAAGTCCCGGCCCCCAACACGAACCTTCAGGCATTGTGACAGTCGGGGTCGCTTCGAACTTTATAAACGGAGTGTCAGCCAAAACCGTGCCGCGTAAAACATAAGTGTCGTAGACAAGTTCAAAGACAGCTTTAGCAGTAGTTTTTTCCAGAACGCGCTGTTCTTTCCAGTTGCCGTCATAGTGCCAAGAGCCGTCAGCATTCCTGCGAGCGATACCGCCGCATCCCCGCCCGGCGCCTACGGTGTAACTGTCAAAACAAATCCCGTCTGGTGTATGGTATGAGAAATCCTCCCTCAGCGAGCGAAGAATCTTCTCGGCCATGACCACATTGGTAACGCCCTTATTAAACACATCGACACCGCTCGTTACCAAGCCTTGGCCAATCGGATGAGGCTGAGCAAGTTTTGGACCGTACGCGCGCATACCGCAAAAAGGATTCTCCCAGCAAAAATCGTCCAACCGCTCGGGCAGATAACGGGCGTCTACCTTCGGTGTTTCTGCCGAAGCTCCACCGACAGCCGCAACACAAGCAATTGTCAATATAATTTCTGCAATCATTGATTCATTCGATTTTTGGGACATAGTTACTCAACCGTTACTATTATACTTGCTAAAACTGACTTATGTAAATTGCCAAATTCGAAACTTTTTGTTATACTTTTTCAAACATGGACACGATATTCCACATAGGCGTACAAATTGAAAAGTCAAGAGCCCACGGTCGTGCGCTACTTGAAGGAATTGCCGAGTATGCACAAGAACATCCGGAACTGCGACTTAGCATTCTTGAAAAGGACTGGCTCAAAAAACCCGGCATTCTGAACTCGTACGACGGTTACATCGCCCGCGTGATGGACGATGCCACCGCCGATGCCCTGATAAAAACCGGAAAACCCGTCATCGACACCTATGGGCGATATAACGACACGCCCTTTTCGACGATACGACTCGATGACAATGCCATCTCCCGGCTCGCCGCCGCCTACCTCAAGGAGCATCGCTTCCGCAATTTCGCCTACTGCGGCTTTCCGTCTTTGAGATTCTCCGATGCGCGCGGCATGGCCTTTCAACGCGCCGTTGAAAACGATGTTGATACCGCCGATTTCTCCGCCTACGACGGCGCCGTATCAATTAAAGACATATTCTTTCGGGATGAACGAACCGACCGAATACCCGATGCTCCGGCCCTTAGCCGCTGGGCGAAAAGTCTGCCTAAAGGCACGGCGGTCTTCTGCTGCAACGACATCCGGGCACTTCAATTCCTGCGGGTGTGCGAGTCGGCGGGCATCAGCGTACCGGACGATCTTGCCGTATTGGGTGTGGACAACGACACGCTTCTGTGCACATTCGCGACCCCTTCACTTTCGAGCATCGACACGCATCCGCGCGATCTCGGATGGAACGCCGCGGAAATGCTCTTCATCAGGCTTAACAATCCCGGTACGCCGGTTGAAACGATTCTGCATCCGCCGCATCATGTGGTGGAGCGCCATTCCAGCGAAACCTATCGCTTCCGCACACCTTGGCTCTCCGATGCCCTTATCTACATCAAAAGGAATCTCGCGCGCGGAATCTGCGCGGCGGACGTAATCGCCCACTTGGGCTATTCCCATACCGCCGTCAATAAAGCGTTCAAAGCGGAACTCGGCACGACTCTGCACGAAGAAATCATAAGCTGCCGTCTGAAACTGGCCTGCAGCCTTCTGCGGAAAAGCGACAGAACGGCCGCGGAGATATCGCTGCTCTGCGGCTACCCCAACGCACAACACTTTTCGCGTGCGTTTTCAGCTGTTTTCCATCTTCCGCCTGACGCTTGGCGCAAAAAAGCAAACCTGCGCGACGAAAAATAAACATAAGGCCGCTATCGGGAAACATGACTCGTTTTCACCCGCCCGCTTTCCGCTATTGTATAGACGTTATCAAATATGGTAGAATGAAAAAGATTTTCAACGATGTGCCCTGCTTTGCACGCGAATGAGAATTTCTCTGACCTTCATTTTTTCCAGGGAGCCTGAATACGTTGAAAGATTGGCTTGTCCTAATCAGACGAACCGGATAACACCGAATAAGGCACCCACCTCGAAGTTAGAGGTTTCAGAGAAATCATCTTACGACATTGCGGGGTTTTATTTTTACCCGATGCGATACGAATTATCAAACTACATCTGTACGGTATTTATCATCGGAACGGCAACATGGATTGCCGGCGATACGCCATTGAATTTCGCCATCGCCTCCATTACCCTCGTTTCAATTGCGTGGATTCGCCTCATCCGCAGCGCACTTGCATTCGACGACACCATAATTACCGTCGATCCGGACAACCCCGACGATGCCATGCTGCGCGGCGCGATTCTCAACTGCATAAACAAAGTTGAAAAAAGCGGCAGACAGATGCGGCTGAGAATTCAAACTCCGTCAAAATTCAAGCATGTCCGATACTCACTCTCGCTTAATCGCGACGGAGACCCCTCGCTTGCACTCGCGGGGAAGCGCCATATAACCATTGGCGCCAAAGGCAAATGGCTGGCGGATTTGCCCGTACCGCTGGAAATCAACGCGAAAAACGCAACCGTTCTGTTGCTCTCGCCGGCACCGGGCAACCGCATCCGCGTCCGCCTCCCCCCGGAACGGCAGCTCAGACCACCGGTGCTGGTCGCACTTATGTCACTTGTTCTGCTTTCCGGATTTTTCGCGATGTATTCCATCCAGGCTGCGGCCGTCACCGCATTGTTGCATTCACTTTTACAACAGAGCCAGATATGACCCCGGAACGAAACATATTCCTTCCCAGAAAGTACCAACGACGCGGCATCGATTTCTTTTATGAAGACCGTGATGTGATTGTCATTGTCAAGGATATCGGCGTACTCAGCACCCACACCGTACGACACGAACAGTTCACCGCAGAAAACGCAGTAACCGATTACCTGCGCAAGGGGCAGGCCCGCTCCGCCAAACGCGCATGCTGCGTACACCGGCTCGACCGCGAAACCTCCGGTGTCATGGTATTTGCCAAAAACGAACAGGCCGCGGAATTTCTCCGTGAACACTGGAGCGAAAACCTTAAAATCTACACCGCTCTAACCAACGGCGTCCCCGAAAGAAGCGAAGGAATTCTGGAAAATTGGCTTGCGGAAGATCGTGATCTTTACATGAATGTGGTCGACCGGAAAACCGACGGGGCAAAATTTTGCAAGACCGAATACAAGGTCGAGGAGCAAATCGGGCGGATTGCCAAGGTCTCGATAAGACTGTGGACCGGAAGAAAAAATCAAATCCGCACCCAATTCGCCCATGCAAAATTTCCCGTGTTGGGCGACGAAAAATACTCGCGCGTCGGCAAACGCCGGGAATCCAGACTCTACCTCCACGCAAAAACGCTGGAATTCACCTCGCCGAGCACCGGAACTAGACTGCACTTTGAGGCCGCTGAACCCGAAATCTTCGCGCGGCGCATCAGCGAAGAGGCAAAGCGCGTCAGGCGACAACCGCCCGGCGGCGCTTTCTGAAACGGAGAAATCCGACCGTTCCCAGCAAAAGCAAACCGCAACAGACGAGCGGAACATCGCCCAGTCTCGTATAAAGAGTTCCTCCTTTGCGCCCGGGCAACACCTGTCCGACGAGAAACCCGTGGAAGTCAGATTTTCTCCCCTCCGCTTCCAGCTGCTTGATCCGTCCGCAGGCATCAATGAAGCAAGAGACTCCGGAATTTGCCGCTCTGATCATCGGCACGCGGTTTTCAACCGCGCGAAAAACCGATTGATGCTGATGCTGCACCGCCTCGATTGAACCGTTGAACCATGCGTCGTTGGTCATGCACAACAATATATTCGCACCCGCTTTGACTGCATCGCGGCTCAACCAGGGGACGGTGTCCTCGAAACAGATCAGCGCCCCCAGAACCGTATCAGCTTTTCCCGGCATCGCGATGGGAGATGCACTCTCTCCCGGGATACAGCTTTCGCCCGTGGGAGCGAACCTCTGCAAAAAAGGAAACTTCTTGTCAAATGGAATATACTCGCCGAACGGAACCAGATGGCGTTTGCGGTAGCGTCCGATCGGCCTTCCGCTGGAATCGTAAGCAAATGCGCTATTGTAGCAGCGCGATGCGCCGTTATCGTCCCGGTAGATTTCAGTAGCCCCGGTTACCAGCACCGAGCCCGGCGCTTGAGCGACGCCTTTTTCAATCAACGATGCGGCAAAACCGCTGCCGGGAAGGCTTCCGACAACGGCACACTCCGGCCAGACGATCAGATCGGGCTTTGCCAATGCCGCCATTTTCGTCTGATTGATCGTCCGCTCGAGCAGGAGCTCGCGAATATTTTCCGAATGCAGAAATACGCATGGAATGTTAGGCTGAATCGCCGCGACACGAATCGGTGTCTGTCCCGAAGCCAGCGGATTGCGCAACTCGCCGGCACCCCAAACCCAGATGAATGCCGCAAGTCCCAGCGATACTGCACTCTCCAGCGGCGGACCGAATTTAACCCGCACGCCGCCGGCTTGCGGCGCGGACGGCATCTTGCAACCCGGAAGACGCTGCAAAAACGAGGAAGCCATGCGCATAGTCATGCAGGTAATCGACCCGTTGACCAGAATTACCAGCATTGACACCCCGTAGACCCCGGCGATTGAAGCGAATTGAATTACCGGCAAATTCGAAACCTGTGCAACGCCGAGAAAATTCCACGCGAAACCGGAAAAGAGATTTCCGCGCATCCATTCACAAAATGCCCAGAGAAGCGGGTCGCAGATTGCAACCGCCGCGACCCTTCCCGCACCGTGGACAGAATTCCAAACCGTCGAGGAGCAATAGGCGAAAAGTGCAAGATAAAGCGAGCAGACCGCGGACAGTCCCAGCATTCCCAGTATCACTAGAACCAGCGGACCGCCGTTGGGTATTATCGCGGGAAACCACGATAGAACTATCGGCCAAAACACCATCCCGTAGAAGGCAGCCCAGCGCGCGGCCATGCACGGTGAGGAGGAGCGGATTATCCACAGAAGCGGAATCAGCGAAAACCATGAATTGGTTGAATTTTCAAACGGCGGATAGGCAAAAGCAAGACCGACCGCCCCGGACGCCAACGCCGCCAGTTTAAACAGAACCTTCCACTTTTTCATTTTCTGCTCCAGTCAGAAAAACTCAATCGCAGATGTTGACCGCAGTACCTATCGGCAGCAGTCTAGTCAGCTGGTCGATATCGGCATTGCGGAAACGCACCCGGCCATCCTCGTTGCGGCATCCCAAACTCGCATTGACCCATGTGCCGTGAAGCGCCAGACCGGCGACCGGAGGCGTTTCCTGCACCGCGGAAAGCGTAAGCAGCGAGGTTCCAAGAATATTGCCCGGCGCACCAAATGCCAGCGCCTTCTGCCCCGCCTTGCGGTAGACGGGATTTTTAAAACGGGAACGCAGAGAGTAGATCCCGGAAGGAATATCCGCCTCCGGTCCCAATCCGATGGTGTAGCGTTTGAAAAATTCTCCGTTCAACGTCAGCACGGCGGTGAATTTCTTCTTTTCGATCGTCAATTCGAAAATCGGATTGTTTAACACCCACAACTCCCTGCCGATCGACAACTGCGACGGTTTTTCGATGTTGTTCACCGCAATGATAAAATCAATAGTCGTATTGAATTTCCGGGCGATCTTCCCGAGGGAGTCCCCCGCAACCACCGTATAGGTGATTTTTCCCGGCATCGGACGGTTTGAATACAAAAGTTTCTCGTTGATAACTGAAACTTTTTTCTCCAGATACTCACCGATCCCCTTCGCTTCCGGCCGCTTCAGCAACGACAGCAGTTTCGCCCGCGCCCCTAGCAGATCATCCTGACGAACCCGCGTGTCCGCCTCGCTGATTTCACGTTGCAACGCATCGGAAACCGTTACATTGCCGACCGGCGCAGCGACGGGCTTGGGTTCTTCGGGTTTCACCGGTTGAGCGACGGGTTTGGGAGGTGGCGGGGTTTTCGGCACGTCCAGAATTTTTTTCAGGACATTCTTATCCTCGGCTCGTTCCTCCTCCACACCGAGCTTGATGGTGTCCTCACCGGCGATCCGCGCTGGTGAAACATCTCCGTCGCACCCGCGGTAGATGAGGAACGCAACCAGCGCCACGGGGACGAGAAACAATCCCTGCAGAAGCTTACGCGCCGCGCGCGAGTCAGATGGTTCGTATTCTATGCCGTATCGTCCACGCTGCATAATCCAGACCTCACACTTTTTCCACCTGAATCTTGACCTGATGCCCGTTCAGTTCAAATTCAGATCCTTGATTTTCCCCGAAGCTGATTTCATCGCAAAGCGTTTCGCCCTTGACGTAATCACTGAAGGCGTTGACGGCGTTTTTGACCTCATCATCACCCTGCAGCGTCACCACAATGCGCTGAGTCACTTCAAAATCGGCCTCCTTGCGGAGATTTTGCACGCGGCTGACGAACTCCCGGGCAAGACCTTCGGCCAGCAATGCCGCGTCGAGCGCAGTCTCGATTGCGACCACAACCTCGCCTTCGGAGGCGACCACCATTCCCGCCTTCGGGCGGCGCGTAATGACCACATCCTCGTCGCAAATCTGCACGCCGTCAATCTCCAGCGGAAATTCCGCCTTCTTCATCGCAGCGATCTGCGAGGCAACCTGCTTCATCTTCGGACCGAATTTCGGTCCCAGCGTCTTGAAATTCGCCTTGAACGAAATGTCCGCCATCGCACTTTCGTCACTGCCGTATTCGACGCGCTTGATGTTCAGTTCGTCGAGAATCAGCTCCTCGTATGCGGCTCCCTCCAGCATGCCGGGAAGATCCAGACGGCTTGAAACCGCATGAAGACAGGAAAGCGGCTGACGCACCTTCAAATCGTTTTCGGTACGCAGCTGGCGACCGAGGCGGACGATACGCTGCACCAGCTCCATGTCCTTCTCGAGCTTTTCGTCGCGCGCGGCGGCGTCCGCCTCCGGGAAATCGCACAGATGCACCGAATCGGGATCGGACTGTCCGCGAAGATTGCGGAACACCGCTTCGGCGATGAACGGCGTAAAGGGAGCCGCAACCTTGCTCAACTGCACCAGCACATAGCGCAAAGTGCGGTATGCATTGATTTTGTCGGCGTCGTTATCCGACTTCCAGAAGCGGCGGCGGCTGCGGCGAATGTACCAGTTGGTCAGAGCATCGACGAATGCGACAAACGGGCGAACCGAACGCTGCAGATCGTAATTATCCATTGCGCTGGACACATCGCGGATAAGCGTTTCCATCGCCGATACGATCCAGCGGTCAAGCACATTCGTTCCAGTCGGCTTTACCACTTCCTTCTCGTCAAACCCGTCGACATTGGCATAGGTAACGAAGAAGCTGTACGCGTTCCACCACGGAATCAGCAGCTCGCGGAGAATCTGGCGCACGCCGGCCTCGGAAAACTTGAGGTTTTCCGCGCGCACGACCGGCGAGTATATCATGTAGAGACGGATGACGTCCGCCCCGTACGTATCCAGCATCAAGGTCGGATCGGGATAATTCTTCAGACGCTTGGACATCTTCTTTCCGTCCTCCGCCAGCACCAATCCGTTGACGATCACGTTGCGGTAGGGAGAACGGTTGAAGAGGCAAGTCCCCAGCACCATCAGCGTGTAGAACCAGCCGCGGGTCTGATCCAGCCCTTCGGCGATGAAATCGGCGGGATAGAAATCGGCGATCGAGTCAAGATCGGCCTTCCCTTCGGCGTTACCCATGTAATGCTGCTGGGCATAGGGCATCGAGCCCGATTCAAACCAGCAGTCCAAAACTTCAGGGGTTCGGCGATAGGTTTTTCCGTCGCGCACGATCTCAATCTTGTCGATGAAATGCTTGTGCAAATCGGTGACCTTCACGCCGCTCAACGCTTCAAGCTCCGCCACCGAGCCGATGCAAATCATGTCATCTGGGTTGTCGACATTGATCCACACCGGGATGCATGACCCCCAGAAACGGTTTCTTGAAATATTCCAGTCGCGTGCTTCTTTGAGCCAATTGCCGAAGCGCTTGTCACCGACGTAATCGGGCGTCCAATGGACAGAGGCGTTGTTTTCGGCAAGGCGGTCGTGCAGATCCTCGACCCTCACGTACCAGGCGTCGATGGCACGATAAATCAACGGCGTGTCGGTACGGTCGCAGAAGGGATAACTGTGAACTATGGTAGCTTGATGGACGAGCTTGCCCTGTGTCTTGAGCATGCGGATGATATCCTTGTCGCAGTCCTTGCAGAAGCGCCCTTTGAATTCGGGGATGGCGTCGGTAAAAGCGCATGACTCGTCGAGAGGATCGGCAAATGCCGTCATTCCCGCCTCCTTGCAGACCCGGAAGTCATCTTCACCGTAAGCCGGAGCAACATGCACCAGTCCCACACCGTCGCCCGTAGTCACATAATCGTCATTCGCCACGCGAAATGCTCCTTCCGCCTTCTTGTCGGCGAAATACGGAAAAATCGGTTCGTACTCGGCATCCTTGAGCGCCGATCCCTTGAACTCGAGGACGATTTCGCGTTTTGACTCATCCTTGAAAATGTGCGCCACGCGCTCCTTGGCCATTATGTAGACCGCACGCGCCTCGTCATCGAGATCGCGCACGGCGACATAATCGATCGAGGCGCCGGCGCAGATCATCAGGTTTTCAGGAAGCGTCCACGGCGTTGTCGTCCACACCAGCAGATAAACCGTCGCTTCGCCTGCAATCAAACCTGCAAGAGCGGAATCCTTCGCCGACAACGCCTTGGTGCGCACCGTGACGGCGGGATCCTGAACATCTTTGTAATTGTTTCCCGCCTCGAAATTGGAAAGCGGGGTGGACAGTTTCCAGGAGTACGGCATAATGCGATGCGATTTGTAGACGCGCCCCTGCTCCCAAAGCTGCTTGAACACCCACCAGATGCTTTCCATAAAATCGGTGTTCATCGTCTTGTAGTCGTTGTCGAAATCAACCCACCGCCCCATGCGCGTGACGGTTTTGCGCCATTCGTTGACATAGGTAGTCACCATTGAACGGCACTGCTCGTTAAATTTATCAACGCCAAGCGCCTTGATTTCAGGCGTACCGGAAACTCCCAGCGCCTCCTGCGCAAGCGCCTCGATCGGCAAACCGTGGGTATCCCAACCGAAACGGCGCTCGACATATTTTCCGCGCATCGTCTGATAGCGGGGTACGATATCCTTGATGGTGCCGGCTAGCAGATGTCCGTAATGCGGAAGTCCCGTGGCGAATGGAGGACCGTCATAGAACTTGTAACGCTCCTTGCCTTCATTGCGCTTGAGCGATTTTTTGAAAGTTCCATCCTTCTCCCAAAATTCGAGGATATCCTTCTCCATCGCAGGAAAATCAATCTTGTTTGAAACAGGTTTAAACATCGCTTATTTCTCCTTCCTGACAGCAAACAGCTGCACTAAAACACCTGGCCTAACGCCAAAGAAACCGATTTCGGCATCGCTGCCCATCAAGGCCGCAGCACGTTCGCCGTCGGCGGCGGCACTGATCAGAATCTGCGGTTTGACTTCCGGCGGAATCTCGGCCACCGAATTCCAGCACCCAAGATTGCGGCACTTCCGCAGATACCAGGGCAACGGCCAGTAATCCGACGATGGAGCTGCTATGGCCACCATCGCATCGTCCTTTTCGGGCAATACCAAAAGCAGCGAACGCACCTTCTCAACCAGCAACAGACAGTCATTTCCGGTGTGGGCATAGACGTATGGGTTACGAACATCTGCATCGTACTTGAAACATGCGCGATACGCCTGCACGCCATGCCAGAGCAACAACGCCGAAAAAACCACACCCAGCACGACGCGAAGCATCGAACCGAACCGATGCCAGAGGATCCCGATTCCATCGGCGGCCATGACAATCGCCCCAAAGAGGAACGACAACGCGCACCATGGGGTTTTGTAGGGAATGGAGCTGTATATCACAGTCAAAACCACGGTGTAAAGAGAGATAAAAATTCCCATTCTCCTACCCTTGGCAAACGAGTCAACCGCGCAGACCGCGGCAAACGGCAGGATAAACGCCTCGCCGAAAAGCGGACCCCGTCCGTATTTGAACCATCCGAGCCAATTGAAATAAGCATACCACGGGTGGTCATGCGGCGAACTGAAGGCTTTTGCGGTATAAGCCTGCGCAGTACCGAATAACGCGTCATGCACACCTTGAAAGTTGGTGAAGAACGACGAATAAAACAAGATGAAAACCGTACTTGCGGCGAGCAGTGCCGCAGGTGCGGAACGAAAGACCGAAGACAATGCGACCGGTGGCCGGCGGGTGGCGGGCACATACATTGCAAACAGCGCGGCGACGGCGGCGGCGGCGAACGAAAGTACGGCGGTCTCCTTGGTGCTGATGCTCAGACCGGCAAATGCGCCGAAGCTAATTGCACAAAGCGTTCTTGAAAAGCGTCCGCCCTTTGCATCGAGATTGAAGGTTCTGCACCAGGCGCAACCGCTTAAAAACATTCCGTAAAGAAACAGCACCAGCATCGTTTCTTGGATGAAGAAGCGGTTGTAGAAACAAAAAGAAGGTGAAAGCGCCAACAGAGCCAAGGCTGGAATCCGAGCGCTTTTGACGGGAAAGAGCAACAACGCGGCGAGCAGGAATATGGAAAAGGTCACCGGCACCGCTCTGAAACAGATCTCGTCGGTCTCGGTGAAAGCGTCCGCGCTTGCCCTGCAGAAAGGGAGCGCGGCATAGTACAAAGTCGGTCCGTGATGATCGGTCGGATCGAATCTGTACCCTTTCCCCTCCATCAGCAGCCCGGTACGCACCGCCTGGTTGGCCTCGTCGCCGTGCATAGGACGGGCTTCGAGTTTTGGCAGACGGAGCGCGCATGCCAAAATCACAATGATTGCTATCAAAGCTGCTGTTATGGAGAATTTACGTTTCATTTATCTCGGTTGCGGAATTTGCGGAACGGATGACTCCCGTTGCCGCACCGCTCTCAACTGACGGAACAGAGGCTCAGCGATTGCCATCAATGAAGGATTACCCTCGATATACCGCACCGCATCGGTTTTGCCGAATTCGATTGCTCGCTGGAAAGCATAGAGTGTTTCATTGTTCTGTCCGCGGGAGGCGTAGAGTATAGCCATATGAATCCACGCCCTCCAGTCGCGCGGATTGAGCTTGAGGTATCGAACCAGATGCGGGGTCGCCCGATCGATATCACCGCCGGCGGCGTAGATGCTGACGATCGTCCAAAGGTGCTTTGCGTCAAGATTCAGTGGGAGATTCGGGACGGTCATGTCGAGAATCTCGATCGCCTCCTTGTTCTTGTTGATAGCAGAAAGGATGTTGGCGATTGAAAGTCGGGAGAGCGCGGTGCAACCCGGGCGGACGGCCGCGTCGCGGTAGAATTTAAGCGCCTTGTCGTAGAGCCCGAGTTCGCGATAGGTGTCGGCCAGCTGCATGGTGTCTTCAAAGGAAAGCATCTTATCGGCTGCCAGTTTGGCCTGCAGTTCGGAAACTTTCTGACGTTTTTCCAACACCTCTTCTATCATGCGCATAAAGTCTTTGCCGCGATCGTTGTGTTTGTCGCGTATGGTGTAATCGCGAAGAATCTCCAGCGAATCTTCGTAACGGTTCTGCGGAATCAGAACCTCCTGGATGAGACGGAAGTTGGCCTCAGGACTGACCGGATAGAGCACACGCGCCTCGTTGAACGCCTTTTCGGCATCGGCGAAACGACCGCGGGATGCGTATAGTCCGGCAATCGCACTTCGCAGTTTGGAAAATGATTTCTGGCCAGGGATGTCGCGTCTGAACATCGGGTCGCGCACCAGACGGCGCGAGTACCAATCCCAGAAGTCGAAATCGTCGTTGACCATTTTCTCGTCGAGGGTCGAGGGCTGCGAATTGATTTTCATGATCAGACCGTGCGGAGAAAGATATGGATACATCCATGGTATCACATAGCTCTCTTCTACGTAGAAATCATGCAGACGCTTGTTCTTGTCAAACATCATTTTGGTCAATATTGCATTGATTTCCATGACTCCGAGCGCTCCGCTGACCTGGACCCTGCCGTTTTCGATGGTCAACGCGGCGTTCTTCGGGCGCTTGCCGGACTGGACCTCATCGACATAGATCTGAAAAGCCTTGGCACTTTCATCAGGAGTAGGAATCCACATGTCATCGCCGTACAGATCGCGTTCGACCGCCATGTACGTATTGTCGGCGAGCGCGTTCTGGGTAATCAAAAATACATCGGGACGAACCTTTGCCGAATAAATCATATAGGTGGGCACGAAGCGTCCCGGATCGGTTCCGCCGAAGAAGACCGCATTGGTGGTCATTTCGCCGGGAAACGCGGGATTTGGAAGCGGCTCCTCCTCTTCCGAAAGCTCTTCGGAAATGGCGTCGGCACCGCGCAACGAGTAGTTGCCGAACTGCCATCCGAAGGTGTGGCCGTTCTGTTCAGCTCCGCTCAGGGCGAAAGCGATCCATTTGTTGTTGTAGTTCTCGTAAACGGGAATGGCTGCCGCCAACAGCAAAGCCAGCACCAAAAGCGGCGATAATTTCGAAGACGGAAAGAGTTGTCCGGTCAGCTTCGGCAAAATGCGTTTGGCGATAACCGCACCGAATACCATGCCATAGCCGACCCAAATCGCAAACAGCCCGTGCGAGCTGATGAACTTCACCTTTTGGATGAACGAATCCTGTAGGTCTCCGCGGATATTTGCCAGCACCACCAGCACCACCGACATCATGAAAAAGCCGGCCGCCGTCGCAATCAACCACTGCTGCGTCAAGCCGTCGGCATCGAATCTGAAATCGAATTTCCCGCTCAACTGCGCACGCAATTTGCATAGCGCCCAGATTGCGCCCGCCACCAGCAGAATCGACAGAATCAGGGCGACGAACATAGCGCCCAAACTGTTGCCGCGGACATCGGTGTAGAAGATTGCTAGCACGAGCGACGAAAGGAAAAGACACGTTCCCGCCCCCAGCGCCGTCAGCGTCAGTCCTACCGTAAGCCGCTCGGACTGATTGCCCTCGCACATCGTCCGGCGGGCAAAGCCCCACAGCTGATCGAAGACAATCGTCACGCCGCCGACCGCCAGTAGCACGAAAATGACACCAATAATCCATTTGTCCAGACGGAACAGCGGTTCACCTCCAGCAAACTCGGATATCAAGACCAGAATACTGACCGCCACATAGAGCGAAGCGGCGATATCAAGTCCGTTGATGCGCTTGCTCCGTCCGTTGCGGCGGAAGCTCCAGTCGGCGAAAGGCAGAAGTCCGAGCGTCGCCACAATCAACGTGAACTGCACACGCAAGTCGGTGAAGTAGAAGCCGACCTGCGAAAACATACGGGAGGAAAAGATGTCGGAGGGGGATATCTTCTCATATTGACCGCGCGTTATTGCGTGTTTGAACCCCTCCCAGGTGCGCGGATAGCCCCAGTTCATCGGAGGATTGCGCAAATCCGAGACGATCGGCATATAGACATAGAACGAAACCCCAAGTTCCATGAAGAAGGCGGTAAGTGCCACCCGCTTTCCGTTGGGAAGCGTAAACCATGCCAGCGCCAGAAGTAGAAAGTTCCAAATTACCGGCCACCAGAACCACCAGGTCGTCGGGTGCGTCAAACCATTCATCGCTCCTTTGCTGAGCAATGCGAAAACGCCGATCTGCACCGCCGCGACCGGAATTGCGTAAAACAGACCACGGGGAATCGTCCAGCAAAGCGCGAAGAGAACCGCCACCGCGCCGAGCAGTACTGCCGTAGGTAGCGCCCATGAAAATGGTTCGCCGGTATAATTGACGGGCATTTGAGCACCCGGCACGAAAGAGATGCGTACGAACATCAGCAGCGCCAGCGCACCGGCTGCGATCAACCATCTGCGTCCCGCCGCCGATTTGAAATCGTTTTCGCACTTAAGTGCACCGATGAACGATACGGCAACCACCGCAATTGTCATCAGGGCGATCGTCACATACGTCGAGACCGGCACAAGCGGTGCAAACTCAGAAGTGGCGATATGCTTTGCAAACGCCGGTCCAATCATTCCCGGCTGCGCCCCGGCCATGGCTCCGATCTGCAGCATGTGCGCGGTAAGCAGAACGGGGATACCCAGCAGGATGAAGTCGCGGAAAAGCGCGATGTTGCGGAAGAACACCACAATCAAAAGCGGCAGCATCGCAAGAAGCAACACTTGATAGTTGGTCAGACCCAGACCGAAAACAAAAGCTATCAGCCAAAGCGTCTTGTCCGAAGGTGATCGCATCCAGCGATAGGTCAAAAGGAATATCCACATCAAGAAGAAGGCGTTGAGGGTGTAGACCTCGACAATCGTCGCTTGCGACCACATCACGGGGGAGAAGGCAAAGCACAGCGAACCGGCTACACCGCCGGCCCAGGCGAATGCGTTGACATCTGCGCATGACAGCCAATCGCTCCCGCCCTCGTCGGCGCTTTTCGCACGAAACGAAAGCAGATCGGAGGCGGAACGGGTAATCAGCATGGCGGTGAAACCTGCGGCAAATGCACCGAACACGGCGGACATAAGCGAAATTGACCATGCGGGTGTGGGTTGTCCCTGATAGGTGACCCACGAGAAAACGCGGCAGAAGAAGTATGCGCATATCGTCCAGATCGGATATCCGGGAGGATGCGGAACGCCGAGATAGTCGCCGGCGGTGGCCAGTTCTCCAGAATCCTCCAACCCGACAGACGGTCCCAATGTGAAGAAATACACGAGAAATGAAACAATCGTCGCCGTCCAAAACGCGAACCAGTCGACCCTCCGGAAAAAAGTTCCCGGACGCTGTTCACTTATAAAAAACTTCTTTAACATCGCATCTTCCTGTAGTGTGTCGGTTTATTGTTCGCATCCAGGGAAAATGTCTCCGTTCCGGAGGATGGCAAGCGTTTTTTCGATCCGCGCAATCACCTTCTCGCGTCCGAGTAGCTCCAGCATTTCGAAGAGCCCCGGCCCCTCGGTCAAACCGGAGACGGCGACACGCACGGGGTGGATGTACAATCCCATATTGACCTCTTTGGCGGCGGCAAGCGCGGCGATGCAGTCGTGCGATGTCTCGCGATTGAAAATCTCCAGCTTTTTGAATTCGGCCAGCGCCTCCTCAAGTGCGGCGGCGGCGCCATCTGCGCGCAGACGCTTTTCGACCCCCTTGGAGTTGTAGCTGTAGTCATCGGTGAAAAAGTATGCGCAGTTGGCGGGAATCTCCCCGTAGAAACGGGTGCGGATCTGCATCTGCTCGAGGATCCCGTCAAGATCTGCGTCACCGACGCCGAGTCCGGCGTTTTCGAGGCGGGAGAGAAATTCCTTCTTGAACTCATCGCGCTTCTGTGTCCGGATATACTCGCCATTCATCCACAACAGTTTTTTCATGTCAAAGCGAGCCGGCGAGGATTTGCATTTCTCCAGCGAGAACAGCGAGATCATCTCTTCGCGCGTGAGCACTTCTCGGTCGTCGCCGGGAGCCCATCCAAGGAGAAGCAGGAAATTGAAAAGCGCATCGGCGAGATATCCCTGCTCTTTGAATTCGCCGACGAACGCCGCTCCGTCGCGCTTGGAATACGGCTTGCCGGCATTGTTGACAATCATCGGCAGGTGAGCGTAGCAAGGCACGGCGGCCCCTAGCGCTCTGAACATCAGAATGTGCTTGAAGGTATTTTCGACATGGTCGTCGCCGCGGATGATATGGGTAATGCCCTGCTTGATGTCGTCGACCACATTCGCGATGTGGAAGACGGGAGAGCCGTCGGAACGGACAATGACGAAATCCTGCATGTCCTTGGACTTTTTGCGCATCCGTCCCTTGACCAGATCCTGAAATTCTATTTCTTCGTTTTGCGGAATGCGGAAGAGTACGACCTCGCCGGTCTTTCCGTCTGCGCTGGTCTTCTCCGCACGGTAGGCGTGCCCTGATGCGATCAGGCGCTCAACCGCAGCCAGATGATCGGCGAGATTGTGCGTCTGATAGACGATTTCCTCGTCATGCTCCATTCCGAGCCACTCCAACGCTTCAAGAACTTTGCGGATGGCTTCCGGGGTTGAACGGGCCAAATCGGTATCCTCAATTCGAACGAGAAACTTGCCGCCGTTGTGACGGGCGAAAAGATAATTGAAAATCGCGGCGCGAATATTACCGATATGCACGCTGCCGGTCGGACTCGGGGCGAAACGAACGCGAATTTCTGACATAAAAAATCGACTCCTGTTATTCCTTAAAGTTTAAAGAAATATTATACCTTATTTGCTGCCTTCGGGGCAATGAAAATCAAGAGGAGACATGGGCGTCCGCATCAATTCCACTGGACGCAGATTCGACCGCGGCAAGATTTGTCGGCAGATGCCTTCAACAGAACCCCTTCCAGCATGCGCGCATCGGGAGAGACGGGCGAAAGCAGATATATATCCGGCTCCACATCTTTGCTGTATTCAACGAAAAAGCAGGCCGATCCCGAGGCCACCGAAAAGCGATCGAGCGGCGGCAGTTCGACGACGAAGCGCGATTTTCTGAGCTCTTCATCCATGAATGCCGTCACCCCTGACGGCGACGGCGGCAACCGGCGGGGCGGAGTTGCCAGCGACGGACGTCCGGCAAGGAGATCCGGCTCAGGAAATTTATACGCCGGGACCATCACCTCAAGGGAACCAGCACACTCGATTTCCGGAGTTGAAAAAGCAAATGGAGCAAGCGGTTCACTAAAATCGGCAAAGGAGATGTCGTTGGTAGCGGGGGTACGGAAAGTAGAAAGGAAGGTGCGCAGACTTTGCATCGCTACGCGCTCGACAAACGGTGGCAGCTGAACGAATGAAAGATAAGCATCCCCCTTTTCCGTAGGAGCGGGTCGATGACGGACCTGAGCGCCGAGATGGGCGTTGCGGAAGGATACCGCCATCAGAAAAAGCAAGACGAAAACCGCCGCAATCTGCAGCAGCAAAACCGCTGGCGGCCGCATCCTTTTCATCCACGGCATTTTTTTTCGCAGAGCTTTTCGTTCGCTGGTGTTCATTATTCGGGTTTCACCGCGATGCTGAGACGTTCGATACCGGCCTCTTTTGCCAATCCCGAAAACCGCACCAGATCTGAGTGGCGTATCTGCTTGTCGGCCATCAGCAACATGGTAACCTTATCTGGAGAACCTCCCACACGCTCGCGCAAACGATCACGCAACATATCGCAATCGGAGGCGTCGGAAAGGAAGAAGCGATCATCGTCAAAGAAGACCATCACCTGATCAGCCCCTTTCGAGTCGTGGGAAAACGAGGTCATTAAAGCCGTTGCCACGGAACGACCGCCGAACTCGGGAGAGGCGGTGGGGAGATCGACGGAGATACCAGGCGCAACTGCCATTTTTCCGTGGACTATATAAAGCAAAACCGCAACAACCAAGGCTGTCACCCAAGGTACCGGAACCAACAATGTCCGAAGCCAACGGCCGCCAAAATGGTAAATGTCGCGGTGTTCCCGCACGAGCTGACTTAAACTTTTTCGCATGCGGAAGAGAGATGGTGGTGGGGCTAGGATTCGAACCTAGGAAGGCATCGCCAACAGATTTACAGTCTGCCCCGTTTGACCGCTCCGGAACCCCACCGTATTCGTGTAAAACTTTTCGGAGTATCTCATATTTTCCCCCAGTAGTCAAGTGTTAAAATCCAGAATGTTCAAACATTGCTTTTTGAAATGTTATTCGCTATAATTGCACTCATATGGCATCTTTATATCAAAATTCATCTGATGAAATTGTGATTCTAATTCCCGTGTTGAATCCGGAATCCGCTTTTTTGCTCTTTCTGGAACAGCTGCGCAGACATTTCAACAAAATTGTCGTCGTCAACGACGGTTCGACCAAAAATATTGATTTCTTCGAAAAAGCCAAAGAGCTCGGGGCAACGGTTCTGACACACGAGCGCAACCGCGGCAAGGGAGCGGCGATAAAGACCGGTTTGAAATACATCAAGGATTCGGTTTCTCAAGCGCAATGTGCGGTGACCGCCGATGCCGACGGGCAGCACGATATCGAAGACGTATGTAAAGTTGCAGGACTGGTCATGCGGCTTGGCGACCGCCTGGTAATCGGGGAGCGGACATTCGACGCCTCTACCCCGCTCGCCAGCCGATTTGGAAATGCCTGGTCGAAATTTTGGTTCAGGGCTTTGATCAGAATTCCTGTCAACGATACCCAAACCGGTTTGCGTGGAATTCCCAAGATGCTTTTTGATTCACTGATAAATCTTCCCGGCGAGCGTTACGAATACGAGACGTACATGCTTGCGTCTGCGCGCCGACATCCCAATCCGCCACAAAGCACACCGATAAAAACGATTTACAACGACAACAACTCGGGCAGTCACTTCCGGCGGATACGCGACTCGTTGCGGACCCAGTTCGCGATTTGGATGTCACTATTCAGGACGTGACGAGAGGATCTTGCGACGAATAAGATATTCCGCAAGGAACATCGCCCCTACCAGAAAATATGCAACCGCTCCGTTGTAGACGACCCATACTTTGAACGGCAAAAACAGCGTGGCGATTGTAAATCCGAAATGGTGGAACAAAAATATCGTGCAGGCAACGGTGGCGTTGCGGCAGTAACGTTGCGCGGAAACATCCATCGTCCGATGCCTCTTTCTCTCCATAATTTCGACAAGCGGCGTTTTAAAGAGCGAGACGGCAAAGCTCATCAGCAGCAAATAGGACATCACCACCGAATACGAGCGCATCAGAAATTCAGTTCCCGAAGAGACCCTGTTCTTGAGATAGCAGACGAGCGCCACAACCCCCAGTCCAAACAGCAAACGGAGGATTCTCTTTGTTATTTTAAGCACAAACGGCTTGTTCATACCACCTCGCTCATTGACGGGCGAATTCGCTCTTGAATTCGCACAGCATCTCTTCTTCGCCGGGAATTTGTCCGTTGCGCATCAGTACCCGTCCGCCGCAGACAACCGTATCAACCACCGAGGTGTCGGCGGAGTAGACCATATCGGAAGCGAGCGAATTTCCCGGCTGCAGCAAAACAGAATCGCGCTTCAACAGTAGACAGTCGGCAAGGCTGCCCTCGGCAATGCGACCTGCATTCAAACCGAAAGCCTCTGCGCCTCCCCTCGTCGCAATTTCCCACACCTTTTCCGCCGAAGCCGTCTTGGGATCGTTTGCGCGCAGCTTGGCCAAAAGCGCCATCGCTTTCATTTCGGAAAACATCGACAGCGAATTGTTTGAGGCATTGCCGTCAGTCGCCAGCGAAAGCCGACATGCGTATTTCTCCACATTGCGCTTGAAATCGAAGATTCCCGAACACAACTTGGCATTGGAGTTGGGACAGGAGGCGATTGCCGCTCCGCGCTCGCAG
>JAZQGX010000073.1:0-7823 GCA_045540275.1 Kiritimatiellia bacterium
TATGGGATATCAAGTCGACGACAAAACCTCGCGCATCCGTGCAAGCCCCATGTCCACAATCCATGAATATGCACGACATCAGGCTTGACCGAAATAATTGATGTCTTTACGGGCTCACCATTGAGGAAATGCACAATCCCATCCATCCAAGGCATTCCCCCTCTTCTAATCGTCATCAACCATGCGTCGACACCATGCCCATTCAAACAGGCCACTAAGCCTTGTATTGAACGACTTGGACCGCCGCTTACCCGATCTATATCACGTATGACGTGCAAAACCTTCATCTTTTCCTTTCTCCTTAAAATCAATATCAGCACATAACAGCCCAATCGCTTTCTTGAGCAGTCAGATTTGCACAGCGACTAGCAAGTAGCATATCCTCGCTATAGCCGCCAACTATGCACAACACCCATTCAATGCCGCCGATCCCCCCTGGTGAGAAAAACGTAGCTTCACCAATATTTGTCGCCAACAAGACCGCCATTAACGCAATCGTGATAAAGAATCGCCGCCTAGAACACCCGGCAACAAAAGCCCATAAAAACCCTGCGAAAATCACGGCACCGACTACTCCAGTTTCTCCTAAAATCATAATAGGCAAAATACCTTTCTCGATTGGAGAACTTAGAACAATCACACCATTCCCGTTCAGATTTTGTTTGGTGTACCAAGCAACTTGAAATCCCTTCCCTATCACAGGGCTATTCTTGAAATCCGCCATGCACATGTCAACAAGCTTCTGCCGGGACGCAGTAACCGCTTCTTGCAAGGTGCGATTATCGCCTTCAACATCGTTCGTCTTTCTAATCCATTTGGAAATGGCGCCATTCTGCATTTCAGCTACCACAATCACAACCGCCCCAAGGGCAGCCCCACCTAGCAAGACAGGCCTCAGCCATTTTCTGGCGCGGACGCCCAGTTCCAATTTTCGCGGCAAATAAAAGCACACGAGCATAACAACAACAAAAAGGCACAGGATCGCCCCCCGGGATCGAGTCTTGTACAAAAGCGGCAATGCGCATATGATCAGCGCCAGATGCGGCCATTTTATTTTTCTTTCCACAAACAAGCAATCGCAAAGCACCCATGCCCACGCGCACGAAAGCAATGGTGCCAATGCTTGACTCTGATTCATCACTCCGCAAAACAACGTCTTATCGCCGCTCGCCATTGTCTCAACAACCATCGCGTTTACGGCATCAATATCTGCCATCTCCCGACTAGCAATCAGCCCGTTCAGTGTCGATATCCCGGGAAACGGAAGCAATGCAATGCTCCCCACTATCAAGAACATAACCAGCGCAAGAAGCACCGCTCGCAGGCGAATTGCCTCCCTTTCATGTCTTGCGACTCCCTGCACTCCAAACCATATGCCAAATAGGAATACCGTAAAATTGATTATCTTCAAATAACTAACCACTGGCGCCCAGCCAACCGCAGATGGTATGAAGGCAAACAAAAGATAAAAGAAAAGCCACGCAAAAGGCAAATGAGAGCGATCATACCTTGCCTCACAGCCCATCGATAGAGTGAGACCAATCAGCAAAGGACCAAATCTCAATCCAAATCCGTACAATTGGCCATTCTTTGGCAGGATATTTGGATTTAAGCAAACCATCATCATAATCATTGCATATATGCCAAACGCCCGTCCTGCCTGACCCTTCGTCCCATAAGCCATTCCACATGCCGCCAGAAAAAGTATAAACAGCCCATTTGTGAACCGCGTTGCCGCAACCGCCAGACAAAATATGGCGAGTTGTACCAGTGCCTGCTTATAGATACTCGTTTCGTTCATAGCGCAATCAAATAGTCAGCCGCAAACTTAGCAGTCCATGGTCCGATTCCTGCCGACGGAATTGGATGAGATAACAATTGCAACAAAGCACGCCAATCCCCGACATGAAAGAGATTCTGATCCGGCAACATTGTTGCAGAAGCTCCAGCCTCGTGCGTACCGATAACTTTCATACCCTCTTCAAGCGCCTCACTTAAAACGGCCCCCCACCCCTCGTAGGCGTTACTTGACAAGACGTAGACATCGTGATGCCTCATAAGTTTGCGAACTTCGGCAATTGACACTGGAGGATGGAAGTTGACGACATCTTGATCCCGCGCCGCCAGTTTTTTTAGCCTCGTCTCTTCAGGCCCAAACCCATAAACATCCAAGACGACACTTGGCAACGAAGTATCCACGCGCTTCAAGTTCGCGTGCGCGCTAACCGCGCGCACGATGGTATCCACGCGCTTCCAGTTCAAGAGGCGGCCGACCCACAGCACACGGCACACGGAAGGTCTGTCGGCCGCCTCTTGAACTGGAAGCGCGTCGTTTCTCGATGGTTCAACATAATACCCCCACATGCGCATCTTGTCAAGACAATATCTCGTTGCAATTTTTACATCTTCGCCTACCACGTAAATTCGCCCGCCAGGTTTTTTGTCAAACCCTAACTTCGGTGCACGACAAAGGCATTTCAAATCGCCGGCAAACAGTCCGCACAACCGTGCCATGT
Source organism: Kiritimatiellia bacterium (assembly GCA_045540275.1). GTDB lineage: Bacteria > Verrucomicrobiota > Kiritimatiellia > RFP12 > UBA1067 > RGIG8368. The sequence continues at coordinate 2,517 of JAZQGX010000073.1, forward strand.
CCCGTGCGGCATGAATTCCCATTGGGAAATAATATATCTGATCATGCATACGTAAAAGTTTTACAAAACGATATGCCATCTTGAAATATGAAGGATTAAGAAGTCGCAGCATCCCTAGTTTGGGCTTAAACCATCGTTCCGAACAATAGATCGTCCTGTACCCGCGTTCAGTTCGCAACTGAAAAAGCGAAAAGTCGCGCAAACCGGACATCAAAACTTCTGCATTTAAAAGAGTATGACGTGCTTCTTCTTGCCGTTTTTTTTCGTCAATCAGCCATTCCGCTTCCACTTCCGACCATCCTAGAGCCTTTCGCTCGTTAGACATCGATTCCGCGCATACATATCGAAACGCCCCTTTCTTCAACTTTGCAACCAAGGCATGCGCCAATGGCAGTTGATGGGGAGACACACTTTTTGTATAAATGGCAAACTTCATAATCTCCGCTTTATAACCGCAGGAACACCCGCGACCAAACAATCCGAAGAATCAATTGATGCAGCGACAACTGAGCCTGCGGCAACCAATGTTCTTCTAGGCAATACAACATCCGGCAATATCAACACTCGGGCACCAATCCAACTTCCATCGCCGATAGTGACTGATTTAGAACAGCCTTTGCCCGCCACACGCCCCCCATCCGTATCGATCAAATGCGTCCCCGTAATAATAGACACTTGCGGTCCCAAATCGCACCGCATTCCGATTCTAACCATAGCAGGTGAACACGCAATTATCAAATCGCCAGCCCCAATCCAAACCTCATCCCCAATTTCCAAAAAGCCATTACCTTGGATAGTTGCACTCGAACTGATTCGAACGTTGTCGCCAATCCGTGCACCACACCAGCGAAGCAATCGGGCCTTAATGCCAAACATTCTCGTCTCTGGCATCAGGCGCGTCATCAATCCATATATCCACAGTCTAAATGGTTGCATGTCTTCAAGACCTTACTTGTCAAAGATACCTGACATTAGCCAATCAAGTGGTTTCCCTGCCAACCGTTTCGCCTTGTGCAGAAACCATTTGGCAGACATCGGCGTTAATGTCTTTAACCGCTCCATCGAAGTACTTGAGCCAAATTTGCATTGGTTCTGAACGACCGCACTGGGTAACACATGATAGAGTTCAATTGTCCCATTTGAGACCCACCGCCACCAATGATCACATGGGACGATCATCGGAAAATTTTGCCTCAGCAGGGCCTTTGCCGCTTCAAGGTTCAGACAATAGCCGTCCGCACATATACCTGAGCGGCTCCGCATAACGGTAATGCCATTCTCGACGAATGCCGCCACTCCCATTCGCTCATACGGCATTCCGTCGTGGTTTGAGAACAACAAGACTTGTGGCGTCGCACCCGAGAGAAATTTTTCTGCGACCCTCACACCACTCTTTATCACATCTGACAACAATACATCAACTTCAAATATTAGCGCCGTGGGTATTTTTTCATCAATCATCCGCTTGTATATGCAATAATGTGAAAGTGCGCAACCGATTTCCGCAGCCGTTGCAGGGCGACCGACTGCACACCACCAACGGAAACGATTCACGCACTTCTTACGCTCGGCAAGCGGCATGACGGCACCGTCGACCCCAGGAATCCGTTCATACACCATACCGCACCTTCTCAATTGCGCGTCAACAAATGACATGCGATCTTTATTCACATCAAGGTTTATCAAAAAGGTTCTCATGGCCCGTATCTTTCATTCTTCTATTACCTTGACCACACCAAGTTTCGCCTCTTCTCCCGCAATCTTTACCATTTCCCACCCCTTGTTGCACTCATTTACATATCTCCCTTTTATCGGCACTTTCTTCGCCGCCCTCATCCTCATCCACAAGTATTCCACATCTAGATGCCCGACATCCAACGCCCGAATTCCAACTTGCGCTAGCTCGTATGCAAGCACCGTTGCCGTTGGACCCAGTGCAATTAGAACCATTTCATCTTTTTTTGCGAGCGTCCTAATGGCCTGGAAGATTTCATCGTATTTGGAAAACGCATTAAGGGGCGGACACCATATCCGACGAATGGACACCGCCGCGTCAAACAGATCGTTTCCAACGCCTAATCTCGAATATCTGCCTTCGACAATCAAAAGGGATTTCCCCGTGAAGAGTTGCTTCCACAGGGCGAAAACACTTTCGGACATGCGCTTGCTCATATAGTCCATATAAGGGCGAGACACAAAAGCATCCCCCAACTGCGGACGCGCAACCGATGAATCCCTATTCTTAAACTTGAATTCAGATAACAATTTGTTGAGCCCTTCCCTATGAAAGCGCATAAACCAACGCCAGAATTCTCGCGCTGTATGATTGAACATTGCCAAGTCTCCAAATGCTCTCGGCACACAAACCAGGCAACTGTTTATTGGGTTTCGCAACACCTGAATTAATTTCTGCTGAAGAACAGGACTGTAATCTTGGTATGTCACGAACCCCCCGGATACAATGCAAAATTCCGCATCACCATAGCGTGCAAGCGATTTCTCAGTGTTGATCAGCACCTTTAGTGTCGCTTCTGACGTCATCACATCAGGAACAGCCAACCATGGGCTCCCCCATTCATACCCCAAGTTGTCCTCCAGCGCATGGTATGCGTTCTCAAGTCGCTTTATCCGATAGACAATATCAAACTTGGCTCGAAATTTGCTGATCTTATGACGCAACACGAGACAAGCGTTTGAATCCCAGAACCTTCTCGCCATACTTATACCTCTTTTCCTTTGTTTTGACGGACCATCTCTCTTAAAAACTCCAATGATTCGAAATTGTCGTTGAAACGTGGCAAATGCCGACAGGCTTTCCTTCCGCTCGCGGTCAACGCAAACTCCCCTCTGCGCAATACAAATCGAGCAGCCTTTCGAATAGGCTTCATCATGCGCTCAAGAAGAAAATAACAACAAAACCACGCAACCCAATAATAAGGCAGCGCATTACATATTTGATAGACCCAAACATAAAGACATTTGCGCCCCCTGAAACCTTCTATTATGCGCGGCAGCTCCCGCAGCCAAAGATTATAGAGCATCTCTCGCTCCCATCGAGGGCGGTGAACTATTCCTGAGATATATCCCCTTGCAAAAAAACGATTAACGAAATATCGACCCTCTATACCCACTAATTTCTTCTCACTTTTAGCATTGGCAGCAAGCACATCCACCCTGCCTATCAACTCAGACTGCCATGTACGCACGGATGGATATTGATGCACTAACGAACTGGTTCGTTGGCGATATCCAATTCCTATAATATTTGTATCCACATACTCACTTGCACAATTAAGAAGGAACAAGCACAAGAATTTAACATCCTCATAAGTCTCCAACCGTTCATCAAAACGCAAGGGACCAATATGATCTCGCCGATATATCCAACTCCACAGCGGAGAATCATATGATTCCATTTCAAGATTCTTTGATATGTCTATTACCGCCGAGTCGACTGGTTTATGTTGGGAAGTGATCCAATCAACCCCATGGTTAAATTTTTCGAACTTGAAACGAACGGCTACAGTTCCTGGCCTTATAACGCTGAGAACATTACGAAGCAAACCGTCTGAGAAAAGATCATCACCATCTAGAAACGCGATGTACGTTCCTTTTGCCATGTCCAAAGCAATATTGCGCGCAGCACTTACGCCTGCATTGACGTTGTGGAATATTCTAAACCGAGAGTCTTTCTCTGCATATTCATCCAATATGGTCGCGCTGTCATCCGTCGATCCGTCATCAACGCAAATTGCCTCCCAGTCAACAAACGTTTGGCCCAAGACCGAATCCAGGCACTCACGCAAGTAGGGCGCAACATTATAGACTGGAATGATTATGGAAAAATATGGCATAAAACTTGTTCCTTAAATATATTTTTTCTTGATCAGCCAGAACTTTATTCCACACAAGCAGGGCAAAAATAAGTTCTGCTATTATCGTCGTGCATGAAAGGCGCGTAAACGACTGCTTCATGTACAGCCGCGGCACCCATGCAGCACACAGTACAACCAAAGCAACCCCTGCAAGTGGGATGCCTATCGTGCGCAACCATTTCCTGATAGATATTCCGCAATGCTTTTGAGCGAAATAGAGCTTCTGAAAGGTATTGATCATATGCATTATCAAGTAACCTATGCCCACGCCCAGAATATCACCCCCACAATACATCCATAGCCCCGCAATAAATAATGCGAATATCCATACCGCGCCCTCAAGTGCTTGAAACGCAAATATCTTCCCTTTTGCCAATATACCCATTGCCAAACCCATGGTCATTTGATCCACAAAAGTAGCCGCAACTAATGCCCTGCAGAGTGAAGCAGAACCTGCGGGTGGGCATCTAAGCCACAACGTCATCACTTCGTCTGCTTCAACAATCATGGGCACGGCAAAAGCAAGGAAACTCAACCCACACAGCAAACAAGTCCTTAGCATCAAAGAACGCATCCTGATTAAGTCATTACATCCCGCCGCATTCGTTATTGCAGGTGTCAAAGCGCCGCGAAAAGAAATGCATAGCAGAGATGTCTTTGAATTGAGGTTGCCGCCAACTGCCATGGCTGCATTTTTTGCCGGCCCGAGAAGTTTATTTACGACAATCGCCATCCCTTGAGACGTAAGCAGCTGTGAAATCGCGCCAAAAAAGCGAGCGCTGGAGTACCCCAATAAATTTTTCCAACTAGCAAAATCCCTAACACCTGTTAAACAAAATCTACATTCTTTGTACTTGAGCATAGCCCTTATATCAATAATTATATTTGGAATGACGCCCAATAGCATCATCCAGCAAGAATAGATAGCCAGCCAATCTCTAGATTGCGTTGTCATAAAATAAACAACACCTATATTGACTGTCGCCGTCACAAATGAATAAATCGTCAGTTCTGCAATTTCCTGCTTGGCATTATACATCGCCAAAAAGGGAACGCTAATCATTCCAATGTAGCACGATATACACGAGAACAACCAAACCCATTCGCATGCCACAATTCTTTCGTTCGGTATCGCCAAGAAACTACGTACAGCCCAAAGCCCCAACGGATACCCGATACAGACAAGCACTGTCGGCAGTATGGAATGAATGCAGATGGCAATACTAAACCATTTCTGACATTCTTTTATTGAGGGGCCCTTTTCGACTGCTTTATGGCCCGCCCCAACTGAATATGCATAAAATCTAGAAACAGCTTCAGACAATATATTGTTGAAGAATGCAACAAAGCCTATTAGCCCACCGACCAAGCTAAACAATCCATAGTCAACATCTCCAAGTGACATAAGCACCCAGCGACTGACAAACAGACC
>JAZQGX010000074.1:0-6263 GCA_045540275.1 Kiritimatiellia bacterium
TCGTCGATGACGTTGATCTCTGCAACGCCATACGCCGCGAGCGCCTTGTCGACATCCTGGGCGAGAACGCGCTCCAGAAGGCGCGTGACGGCGCCCTGGACCTCGAGCACGGTGTCGCGCGCGGCCTGCTGAACCGTCTGGGCGGCCCGCGCGGCGTAGTCGGCGGCGGCCGTCTCGGCCTCGGCCTTCGCCTTCGCGGCGGCCGCGTTGGCGTCCTTGACGATCGCGGCGGCCTGGGCCTTGGCGTCGGCAATGATCCGGGCGGCTTCGGACTGCGCCTTTTCGACGCCCTCGCGGTTGATTTTCTCGAGCAGGCTCTGTAGATTTTCTGACATAGAATTCTTCTCCAAGTGTTGAGAAAAAAGTATATCCTTTTATCCCTTCAAAGTCAATGGCAAATGTTGGCGCGCAGGGGCGTGCCGGCGCGGTTGACAAGGCGCGCCGAGATATGGTATCATTCGTCGCAGGAACAAGGGATTTCACGATGCGTCAGACGGAAAAAAAGACTCGCAACGGCGACTGCACGGTTCTGGTCTGTTCGTGCGACAGGTACGCGGACCTGCTGCCGCCGTTCGCCGCGCTGTGGCGGAAGTTCTGGCCGGACTGTCCCTTCGAGGTCGTGCTGGTCACCGAAACCGCGCCGGACGATCCGCTCTGCTTTGATCGCGTCGTGACCAATCCCGTGGGCGAGACCTGGTGCCGGATGCTGGTCGCGGCGCTGCGGCAGGTCGAAACGCCGTACGTGATGCTGCTGATGGACGATTATTTCCTGACGCAGACGGTCGAGACGGCGCGGATCGCCCGGCGGCTGGACGACCTGAAGCGCCTGGGCGGCGGCAATTTGCGGCTCATTCCCAATCCGCCGGTCGGGCGGGCGCGCGCCGTGCGGCTGGAAGGGGAGGACAACCTGTTCCGGTACCGGCCGCAGACGGCCTACTGCGTCGCGACGCAGGCGGGGTTCTGGCGGCGCGATTACCTGTGCCGCCTGGCGGAACGGCAGCGGTCGGCGTGGGAGTTCGAGCGCTGCGGCTCGTTCGATCCGCTGACGGCGGAACGGCCCATTCTGGTGACGGGCGCGAAGGAGTTTCCGTTCGTGGACGCGGTGCACAAGGGCTACTGGGAAACGTTCGGGCTCGCGGCCTGCCGTGCGGCGGGGATCGACACGCGGGGCTTCACGCGCACGCGGCCGCCGCTGAAGGTGCGGCTTGTCGAAGGGGTGAAGGCGATTGTTTTCGCGCTCGTGCCGATGACGCTCCTCGTCCGGTTCCAGAACCGCTTCGCGCTCGGCGCCACATCGACCCCGGCGGCGGGAGGCAAATGAGGGCGCTGTTTGATCTCATTGCCAAGGTGCGCATCTGGGGTGTGCCCGGCATCTTGTCGTTCGTCCGGCGAACGATCAAGGAGCGCATCGACCGGCGCATCCTGCGCAAGTTGCATCTGGCCAGCCGTGTCGCGCGTCCGCTGCGCGGCATCACGGTCGTCGGCACTCTTACGGAACGTTCAGGGCTCAGCAAGACGCTGCGGGATTTTGTCTGGAGCCTGAAGGAGTCCGGCATCCCTGTTCAGACGTATGACACGACAGGAACTCCGCAGATACCGGCTGCCGATCGCGACGGGCTCGTCACGCCGTCCAGCGAGTTTGACCTCCATCGCTACACGCATATCGTTCTGATGTACCGTTCGCCTCTGACGAAAGAGATGACAGCTGGCCATGCGGTGGGGCGCATCGCCTTTCACGACAGTGCGCACGGCATTCACAGGACGATGCCGTTTCTGCGAGATTCGGGAGATGACATCATCGCCATGAGCGATTTCAACGCTGCGTATTTCGTCACGGCGTTCTCCGATCAGCGCGTCTGGAAAATCACCTATCCGTTCAGGTTCAGGCTGGGGACTGCCACGCCACGGGAAGAACTTCGCCGAAAATACGGCATGGGGCCGGACGATTTTGTCGTATTTTTCAATTTCGACTTTGGCTCCTACTATCGCAAAAACATTCCGGCCGCCTTGACGGCTTTTGCACGGGCCTTCAAAGGTGAGGCTGCCGCGAAACTCCTCTTCAAGACCAAAGCCGCCAAGGCGAACAAGAGACAAGTGGCGGAAATGACGGCCAAGGTCCGGGAACTGGGCATCGGCAGCCAGTTCATCCATATTCCCGATTACCTTCCTCGAGCCGATCTGGATGGCCTGACGGGCGCGAGCGACGTGTATCTTTCGCTCCACAAGTCCGAGGGCTTTGGCCTGGGTATGGCGGAGGCGATGAGCCAGGGCAAACCGGTTGTGGCCACGAACTGGAGCGCCAATACCGAATTCTGCCACGCAGACACCGCATGGTGCATCCCGTTCACGCTGGTACCGATCTTGCCGCATGAGTACCCGCCGGCGATGAAAGAGTGGGCTGAGGCCGATGTCGAAGCGGCGGCAAAGGCTTTGCAGGAGATTCGTGCCGATCCGGCAGCCGCTGCGCTGCGCGCCGCGCGCGGAGCCGCATTCATGAAAGAACACTTTTCGATTGCGAATTTCAAGAAAAGCGTCGATGCGTTTTTGGACGGCGAGGTCTTATGACGAGGGCGAACGCCATTCATCGCTATCGCCGTTTCACGGGCTGGGATTACGCGAAAGGAGCATCGCTCTTCATCACGATCGCGACGGCGCCGCGGCGGCCGCTGTTCGGCACGATCACGGGCGGCCGGATGGTGCGCTCGCCGCTGGGTGAGAAGGTCGCCGAGGCGCTTGAGGCGATGCCGCGGCTCAATCCGGGGATTCGGCTCTTCGGCCGGGTCGTCATGCCCGATCACGTTCACTTCAATTGCGCGCTCGCGCCGGGGCTCGACGCGCCGCTAAAGATGCTGGGCGGTGCGATCAAGCGGTTTAAGAACTATACAACCAAGTTAGCCAAACATAGTTTGGAATTGGCCGAACACAGTTCGGCCATCAAATCTGGGGCAACCGAGCCTGCTGTCCAAAATAGATTTGATGGCCAAACTGTGTTTGGCCAATCCACCCTCTGGCAGCAGGGCTACCACGACTATCTGCTCCTCTCCCGCGCGATGATCGATGCGACGGCGCGCTACATCGCCTACAACCCGCTGAAGTGGGAGTTGATGTACGGCGCGGGCGGCGCGCTGCGGGTTGTGGAGCCGCTTTCTTCGCCGCGCCTCGACCTGGGCGACTACTGGAAGGGCGTGGGCAATCTGGCGCTTCTTGACGGCTCTTTGCCGATGGTTTCACTTCGCGTTTCGCGCGAGGTCGCGGCGCCCGAGGCGATCACCCGCGTCGTCGCGCGCATGGAGAGCGCGGTGGAGAAGGGGTATGTGATCATCAGCGGCTTTATCTCGAAGGGCGAGCAGGCGGTGCGCGATCGGCTCGTCGCGCGAAAAGACGCGAAGTTCATCCGCCTCCTGCCCTCATGCATACCGAACCGCCGCTTCAGGCCGGAGAGCGTCTACCTTGCGCCGTTCGCCGAAGACCGCTATCTTGAGATCGCGCGCGGCAACGATGAAACCGAATTCGGCCGCCGCGCCTGCCTCGACCTCAATGACGAGATCATCAAGATCGCGACGGCCGGCGAAGGACTGGCACTCTACTGGAAGGCGGAAGGGCCGCAGGTTCTGGCGAGAAATGACGCCCGAGATATGCCGGCCGTTCCGCCAAGGTGTGATGACCGCCCTAGATTTGATGGCCGAACTATGTTCGGACAACGACCTGATGAAAGAGGGTGGTCATGACGTCGGAATTTTCACAATCAGCTGTTACCGTTTTGGCCTACCACTTCTGGAAGCCAAACGGATATGAAGAGGCGTTTGCCAAAGTCGAACACGCCTTTAAGGAAACCTGGCGACACTGCGGGCGCCTCAAGACAGTGCTGGTCGTCAACGAAACGGCGCCTTGCGTGGAACGATTTGCCGCGGAGAACGACAATGTCGAGGTCCAGATCGAACCGTCGCTGATTCCGGGAAAGATATTCACGATGAGCGCCGACATGAACAGTCGACTTTACACGCGGTTCACTACGCCGTATGTTCTCATCATCCAGGGCGACGGCTACCCGCTGCGCCCGGGACTTGAGGAGTTTATCGGGAAGTACGATTTCATCGGCGCGCCGTATGTCCGTATTTCATGGTGGCGCAACTTGATTTGTCACATCTTGGGTTATTGGATGTCAAATGGCGGTTTTTCGCTCCGTTCCAGACGGATTTGCGAAGCGGCGGCAGACTTCTGGCCGACGTATTCCAAGTTTCATCCGTCGGACATGACGGTGGAAGACCTGTATTACACGAAGACACTGCCGTTGCGGCATCCGGATTATCGTTTCAAATACAAGATTGCGCCGAACACTGTGGCCATTCGCTTCTCCTACGATGCGCTGGTTCAGCAGCCGGTCAAGGAGCTTCCGTTCGGCTTTCACCGTGCGATCACAGTTGAGGCACTCAAGAGAAAGGAGTCAGATGAAATATCAGATAGCGATCGCGCATAGGGTCTGCCCGGTAGTGGCCAAAACGGCATCGCATTACACCGACAAGTTTGAGATGGTGAAGGCGACGACGGCGTCTTTGGCCCGTGCGTTGACTGGGTTGCGCGTCAAACTCGTGGTGATACTTGATGGGTGCCCACCGGAATACGCGCGCCTTTTCGACGATGTTTTTGCGCACGTCGAGGGCGTGGACTATTCGAGGGAGAATACTCCTGCAATAGGGAATCACGCCACATATGGCAAACAGTTGGAGATACTTGCAGATTGCACGGCCGAGGCAGAGAATCTTTACTTTTCGGAAGATGACTATCTCTACGAATCGTCTGCTTTCGCTGCGATGATGCGCTTCCTTGGGCGGCCCGGAGTCGATTTTGTGACGCCGCTCGATCATCCAGATGCTTATCTCGAAGACAGAGAGCGTGTCCTTGCCAGCGTGGTGCGTGTATCCGAAGATCGCCATTGGCGCGAGGTTGCTTCGACATGTTGCACTTTCATGCTGACGTCGTCGACTTTTCTGAAAGCGAGGAAATCTCTTTCATATTATGCAAATGGCGGTTCTGATTATATTATGGGGGAGCTTCTTACCAAGAAAGAGGTCTTTTCTTTGCATGCAGTCTTTGGTGGTGCGATCAAGTATGTGTTTGCCCGTGAACATAATTGGATGAACCTTATTCCGGCCCTTGCCTGGTTGAAGCTTGGACCGCGTTTGATATTTGCCCCGCGGTTCAGGCTTTGGTCGCCGATGCCGACTTTGGCCGTGCATCTGTGCAAGCCGTCCCTGCCGCCGTCATTTGAGAAGATTGTTGGCAGGGATGACGCGGCCGCCGCAATTACAAGGAATCGGCAGGAGCACTGCCTGATGGCAAAACGAGCGGAAGGAGATTTCTGAGTATATGAATCTGTTTCCGACTATTCTGTCCCGCTGGGTGCCGACGGGCCATTGTAACGACGAATTGCCGATGGATTGGCAAAGTTTTTGGACGCGTGTGCTCATCCGCATGGGCTGGATGCTGGGCGGACGAAGCAGCAATGATTCTGTCTGGTCGCGTGCGCCCCATGCGCTTGACATGGACGAGTCGATTGACTATCTCGAAAAATCGTTGCGCTCCGGCAAGCCATTCATGGCAGGAAAGATCGGCACGGGCGACATGGAAACGCTTGAACGATTCATTGCGATTCATTCTGGGGGTTCGTTGCTGAAAAAATGGCTCAAGCTCCTCGTCGGGCGCGAGTTTCCATTTTGGTATGATAACTGGATACGTGCAGGTATCACCGTTTGTGCGGGTGTCTTCCCTCAAACGGATGAGAGTATCGAAGAATTCTGCCGGATATTTTCCTCTTATTGCGAAGGGTTTGACGCCATTCCAACATGGCTGCCTGGTGAAAGATCAATTTATGGTCAATTCTGTCCGCATGCACAAATCATACAATTGGAATCTCTGGCACCCTTTGCCCGTCCACACACATGGTATGGAGCGCTTGAAGGGAAGAAGGTGCTGGTCGTTCATCCATATGTGAATACGATTCGTGCGCAATACGTGAAGAATGTCGAATTTCATGAAGGGCAGGGCCCGCTGCCGCGATTCAAGGACCTGCTGCTGTACAAACCGGTTAATTCCATTGGCGGGAAATGCAAACAGTTCGCCAAATGGAAAGACGCACTGGATTTAATGAACGACGACATTGAGAAGCTTGATTTCGACGTGGCTCTTCTCGGGTGCGGTGTCTATGGTGTTCCCTTGTCCGTTCATATCAAGCGCATGGGACGTCAGGCCATCTACACCGGCGG
>JAZQGX010000075.1:0-4513 GCA_045540275.1 Kiritimatiellia bacterium
TCCAAGTCGTTCTGGGTTGGATTCTTTTTTGGATGGTGGGGTGTGCTTTGGGCTGGTTTTAGCAAAGGGCGACGCGGCATCGATCATGCTGTTGCAGGGTCATTTATCCAATGGCTGTCGGGCATCGTTATTATGATAGTCCTTGCTCTTGTGGCACTGCTTATGCTGTGGCTCAAAACAAAGTGACGAAAGGAGCAACCCATGAGACCCTTTGCACGAATCAACTTGTCCTCCGTCGCTCTGCGTAGGGGGATCCTCGTCTCATCCCTCGTGCTCGCGGCGGGGAATGGGCGAGTAGCCACAAAGAACACAAAGGCCACAAAGAAAGGGATGAGATGAAGAATTTCATAAAGCCGTATTTTGAGCATTGGTATGTTGCCCCATTATGTCACTTGGCAATGTATTTCTTGATATCGGGTTGGCCTTGGTCTGGGACGTCCTTCCTTATGGCACTTGCGGTCACATATGTTGGATGTCTAGCGGCGGTAGTTTATCAATTCGCGCACCACTGGTGGTTGAAGGCAACGTTGTCTTTGTTGGCTGCGGTGAGTGCCGCTGCTTGGTTTGTAGCCCTTGGCGTGTTAGGTGCGAACCGCTAACTTGAAATCGTGAAAGAGAAATGCCATGAAGAAGATGATGTTTACAGTAGGTTTGCTGATTGTTGCAACAGTTTTGCTTGTGCTATCAGGTTGCAAAAATATTGTCATTCCTGATGGGGTTTACATGGCAGACGTTAGTGGATCCAAAATTACCGTAGCTGGCGACTACGCCGAGTTGGATTTCTCGCTGGAACCAGAGAAGAACAAACGATATGTTGCACAAGCAATGATTGACAATGATTATAGAGACTGCCCAGATGGGATATCCGTATCCGGAAAATCAATATATTTCATCGTTACAAGTACACGATTTTCACCGTTTGAAATATATGAGGTGAGGTGGTTTTATGATGGACAGAATATACTTGCTGTGTATCCAGATAAAACGATAGTGACATTTACCTTAAAACAAGCAGTTGGCTCCGGCACAACAATCGAAAGGAGCAACCCATGAAACCAATTGCACGAATCAACTTGTTCTCCGCCGCTCTGCGTAGGGGGATTCTCGTCTCATCCCTCGCGCTCGTGGCAATTGTTGCGAATGCTGGGTGGTTTGGAAAAGATGATACTGCGGAATTCAAGGTCGGTGACAGCGAGGCGGAGATAATTGCCCGCATCCCAGAAGAGACAAAGGCAATTGCATGTTTCCACAAGTTCTCGTTGCGTGCAGGTGGCGATGATTGGCGGGTGTTCGATTCCGGTTTCTCGTATGCGAACGGAGAAAAGGGGATGTTGCTTGTTTTCAATAACGGCAAACTCTTCAACATCGTCAAGGACTGCGACAGTGATGGACGCAACTCATACTATGAGCGCGTTGGCGTGACCTACGACCATCAGGAGTACGATTACGGACCGCCGCTGGATTATGCCAAAATGGTCCTTGGTCAAAACACGCAGGAGAATTGCAAAGAGTGGAAGATGCGGTTCTCATCCTATGATAAGGAGGCGCATTACAATTGGGGGCTTGCGATTGTCGCGCTGCCGTTTGCCATCGTCGACAAGCTGACATCGTCTCATGACAGGTCAAATCAAACATCGGCGGATTGGCGCTATGATGCGTATGATTCTGCCGCGATAGGGCTGGGCGAGACGCGCACGGAGGTGGAGCGGCGGCTTGGCAAGTCTGTTGATACCGACGCGAACGGAATATGCACGTATATTGGCGATCGCACACGACCATCTAAGTTTGTTGTCCTCGTCAAGTACGACACGGATTCTTGCGTGGAGGCGGTGTTCAATAATGCATTTAGAAGCCGTTTACTGATGAAACGGGTGGAAGTCAAATAACCGAAAGGAGCAATCCATGAAACTCTCTTTGCACGAATCAACTGATCCTCCGTCTTGTCTTCCGTCTTGTCCTCCGTAGCCTTGTCGAAGGAGGAAGCCTTGGCGAAGGGGGACGATCTGCGTAGGGGGATTCTCGTCTCATCCCTCGTGCGAGAGGGGAGAAGGAATGCGGAAGGAGAAGCAAGATGAAGAAGCTAATAGCAGAGATAAGACGAAACTGGAAGCTAGGTCGTTATGACGATGTCCTGAAACTGATAGAACAAAACAAATCGTACGAGACGTCGTATCTGCTTACATGGCGTGGAATGGCTATACAACTCAGCAATGACGATCGATATTCGCTGCGAGATGCTGAATTAGCCTTCCGCAAGGCAATACGGATTGATCCACGATGCGTTGATGCGATGATTGAACTCGCATGGCTCTACAAGAATGTGTATGACGATAATCGCAAGGGTATCTATTGGATGAAGAAGGCGCAGAAAATACTATCGTCGCAAGAGTTGCATATACATGAGTTCTTTTCAAGCCTGGTCGAAGAAGCCGAAGACGACACTGCTTCTTCTGTCGTAAAATGAGCGAAAGGAGCAACCAATGAAATCCTTTGCACGAATCAACTTGTTCTCCGTAGCTCTGCGTAGGGGGATCCTCGTCTCATCCCTCGCGCGAGAGGGGAGAGAAGAATGAAAGGAACAAAACAATGGGAATAAGTAATCATGATGAGATTGCCACTGACACGCCAAAACGCAAACGAGTGGTCGGCGTGTGGCGCATAGGCGGCGGCATTGTAATGTTGGCAGTCATAGCGCTACTTTCGCAACTCATAGGCAATCCCGGCACAGGAGGAACTGTTGGGATTGTGATGTTTGGGGTGTTCTGCTCAATAGGATTTATTGCGCTTGTGCTGGTTGTATCAGAAATCGTTGCGTTCGTGTGGCCTGCGTGGGCCGCGAAAGCTCGCAGATGCGCCGCGCTTGTAATCCTCTTTGCGGCGGCGGCGATTCTGCTGGCGTTTGGCATTCTCGGCGTAGTAAAGTCCTCTTTCACCGGATGGCGCAAGATGCTTACATCCTTCGTTGCACTTGCAGGCGGCATATTCTGTGTCTTTTATGCCGCGTTGTATGCCATGACAGTTCATGCGCAACGCAAAAACAGAATCTCGCCACAATCTTACTCCAATGTCGAACTCAGGCGAGTGAAATCTTCCGGTGCGTTTTGGTGTGCTTCTGCGATTGCGTTGTTGCTGATGTTGTGCTCTTCCGATTTTAACAAACCGAAAGAGGTGATCTATGTCTTGGCATTCGTTGGTTATGTGTTATGGTTATTAGCTAAAACCCTCAAAGAAAACAGGCGCGACCGTGCGAGACCTCACTACCGCGTGCGCATCACGTCGTCTGGGATGCGGCCAGGCGCGACAGTTCGCGTCGATTATGAGTTTGAAGGCGACAGTGCGCCAAAGTCATTAGCGGTGTATGTGCTTCAGCGTGATGCGATGCTCGGCCGCCTCCCGAAGAAACGAGACGAGGAGAATACGCCGGAACGCGAGGATTGTGTGTTTGCTACGGATTCCCCGGAAGAACTTCGCTATGGCCACTTCTCTTTCACGATTCCCGATGCCATAGAATCCGAACGCATCAATTGGGAACTCGCTTTTGCATATTCGTCTTCATCTGACGCCAACGAGAATGTCGTCTGGGATAATTTCACCCTCGCTCTTTGAACAATTCAACCAATGAAAGGAGCAACCAATGAAACCCTTTGCACGAATAATCCTTGTCTCATCCCTCGCGCTCGCGGCGGGGTGCGAATTTGGACCAATAAGTCATGAACGCGTTGTCGATAGTCTGTCGCGCTATGTCTCGGAGTCGGTGGCGCGGCAGATCGTGAACGACGACAAAAATGTCTCGCCCGAAACACTCGCAGAGCTTTCAGGGAAGAGGGGCATCAGTTATGACGAAATGACAATACTGTTGCTTCATCCCAACTTCCCGCAGGAAAGACGTAGCGATCTCATCAGACGCGGGAAGTCCGCGCATTACCTCGCAAACGCATCAGGTGTTCAGCGTCAGGCAATCACGGACGAGGATGTCAAGGCGATGTTGGAGGCGCGAGGCATCAAGGATTACCTCTGGCGGCAGACTCTTGAGTGCGGCGGACTTTCGCCGGATACGTACAGGGCGGCATACCGCAAGTGGGTTTCCTGCGCATGGCATCGCGATGAATTGAAAGACAACAGATTTCTCATTGCGTCTGCAAATCTGCCGACGGATGTCAGGGATGATTTGTTGCGGAGGCTTTCCGGCGCTTCGATTGCACCGTTCATATTGCGCGAACACAAACGGCTGTCGAGCGGCGGCGCGGATGGCGCGGTCGATGTTGTCGAGTATATGCACGTGGTCGATGGATGGCGACGGGATGTTTCGTTCTATGTGCGATGCGACACGCTGAACGGAGCGGGCTCACTTTACGAACTTGTCGTGAAGAGCAGACATTACTCCACGCTTGAAGAACTCGGCAAGGACGTTGGCGGCAAGAAACTCCAAAAGGTTTCGGACGTCGGCAGATGTTCAATGCAATACGAAATACAATAATCGAAGGAGCAACCCATGAAACCATTTGCACGAATC